>JAGUQW010000005.1 GCA_030154445.1 Spirochaetota bacterium
AAAAAAAATAAAACAAAACAACAAACAAACCAACAAACCAACCAACAAACCAACCAACCAACCAACAAACCAACCAACCAACCAACCAACCAACCAACCAACCAACCATTAAATAAATTATTTTATGGTGATAATAAAGAAATTTTAGTTTCATCACACTTAATCACTAATGAATCGATAGATTTATGTTATATAGATCCTCCCTTCAACTCTAATAGAAATTATAATCAAATTTATAATAATGAAGGAATTGACAAGGCTCAAGCTCAAGCATTCTCTGATACATGGGAATGGAATGACACCACTATTACAGAATTTACAGAAATACTTAACAATGCTCATGGATACACCTCTCAAACCATAGAACTTATTTCAGGATTAAAAAAAGTCTTAGGAGATTCTTCCTTAATGGCTTATCTTGTAAGTATGACGGTGAGAATTAATTTGATTTGGCACAAACTAAAAAAAACAGGTAGTTTTTATCTCCATTGTGATCCAACTGCTAGTCATTATTTGAAAATAATTTGTGATTCTATTTTTTGTGGTAAAGAAAGAAATGGTAATTTTCTCAATGAGATTATTTGGCAATATTTTATGGGTGGAAAGCCTAAGAACGCGTTTGCTAGAAAACATGATGTTATTATGTTATTTACAAAATCAAATAGATATACTTTTAATTATTTTAAAATAAAAAGATACCTTGACTTTGTACCTAGTCTCAAAGATAATTCTAAAAATGCTAGTAGCGGAAAAGATGAAATAGGATATTGGAGTATGGTAGGATGTCCTGATGTTTGGCCAATAAAGAGTGTTTTTAATATGTCCAAAGAACGCTTAGGCTATCCTACACAAAAGCCAGAGGCATTATTAGAAAGGATTATACAGTCTTCAACTAATGAAGGTGATGTAGTTTTAGACGCCTTCTGTGGCTGTGGAACAACAGTATCCGTCGCTCAAAAACTTAATAGACAATGGATGGGGATAGATATTACCTACCAATCTATTTCATTAATATTAAAACGATTAGAAGATACCTATGGTAAGACAATAAGTGAAAATGTTATTCTTCATGGTGTTCCTAAAGATATGGATTCGGCAAGAGCCTTAGCCAATAAAAAAGATGACAGAGTAAGAAAACAATTTGAAATGTGGGCCATACTAAGCTACACCAATAATGCTGGGATCATCAATGACAAAAAAGGAGCTGACGGTGGTGTAGACGGGATTATATCTTTTGGGTTACCCAATGATAGAAAAAAAGCAATTATTTCTGTTAAATCGGGTAAAAATGTTGGTGATGATATGATTAATAGTTTAATCGGCGTTGTTCAAAAAAATAATGCTGAATGTGGTATTCTAATTTTATTAGAAGAACCAACAAAAGTTATGACAAAAACAGCTAATGTAATGGGGACATTTTCATTAGGCGAAGAGTTTCCTCAAAAATTTTCAAAAATTAAAATTGTAACCATAAAAGAAATTCTTGAAGGAAATGTGAGAGTAGATTTACCTCTTATAAGACTACCTCTAAAAGACGCTAAAAAAAATGCTGATACTACAAAAGATCTTTTTAATCCTGAAATTATAGATTAAAAATAAGTAAATAAATCTAAAAAACCTCTCGTTATGAGAGGTTTTTTAGTTATTTATTGTTTATTGAGCATCTACAAAATCGATGATAGCCATTTCAGCACCGTCAGTTTGACGCTGCCCTAATTTGGTGATTCTTAAATAACCACCATTACGAGTAGCAAAGCGAGGAGCAATATCATCAAATAATTTTACTACAACACTTTTTTCATACATCTTTGCTAAAAGTTGTCTTCTATTATGAAGATCATTAGTTTTAGCTTTTGTGATAATTTTTTCAGCATAAGGTCTGATTGCTTTCGCCTTAGTTAATGTTGTTTTTACACTTTCATATTTAAATAAGGATTGAGCAAGATTACGAAAAAGAGCCTTACGAGCACTTTTTGTACGACTAAGTTTTACAACTTTTTTTCCATGACGCATCATAAACTCCTTTAATTTTCTTTAAGATAAAAAAAACGATTAGTCTTCTTTAATTTTAAGATCATACATTGTTAATTTTTCACCAATTTCAACTAATGATTTTCTTCCAAAATTTTTAATTTTCATAAGATCATCTCTAGAATAGGATAATAATTGACCAATTGTAGCGATCTCTTCACTTTGCAAACAATTAAGAGATCTTACAGAAAGATCTAAACTTTCAACTGTTTTTAGAAAAACTTCTTCTTCTGGTGAAACAGCTTCTGCTAATCTTGGTATTTCTACTTCTGTAATAGCTTCAAAATTCATAAACATTGAGAAATAACTTTTTAAAATAAAAGAAGCATCTGCAATAGCATCAACAGGATCAATTGTACCACCTGTCCAAACTTCAAGAACAATTTTCTCACAGTCAGTTTTTTCACCAACACGATACTCTTCAATTAAAAAATTAACTCTATCTACTGGCGAAAATATAGCATCTATAGGAATGACAGAAATTTCATCAACTTGGGCAAGAGCATCTTCTGCAGAACGATACCCTCTACCAAATTCAATATCCAACTCCATTACTATTTTGGCTTTATCATCTAATGTAGCAATTATCAAATCTGGATTTGCAATTTCAATAGTTGGATCAACTATAAAATCTGCTGCAGTTAAAAATCCTGGACCTTTTTTTTCTATACGAATTCTCTTTTTATTTACTTGATCATTTAAAAAAAGAGAAACTTTTTTAAGAGCTAGCACAATATCCGTAATATCTTCTTTTACACCTTCAATAGCGTCAAACTCATGATTTACACCCTCGATTTTAACCGCTGTAAAAGCATAACCTAAAATTGCACTAAGAAGTGTTCTTCTTAGTGAATTAGCTATAGTTACGCCTACACCTTTATCAAAAGGATAAATATAAAACTTCCCATAAGTATTATTATACGTATTTTGTTCGTATTTTAATTCATAAGGAAGAATTAAATCTTTTAATAAATCTCTATGCGCCATAATCTACCTTCCTATAATAACAATGTATGATTAGACGCGTCGCTTTTTACGAGGACGACATCCATTATGTGGAATTGGTGTAACGTCACGAAGACTTTTCACACTAACTCCAGCTAAATCTACAGCTCTAATTGCAGATTCTCGTCCTGGACCAGGTCCTTTAACACGAATATGTGCACTTTGTAAACCATGGAAAACAGCGCCTTCCATAGCTTTTTCAGAAGCCAATTGCGCAGCAAACGGGGTACCTTTTTTAGTACCTTTAAATCCACCAACTCCAGAGCTAGCCCATGAAATAGTGTTACCATTCATATCTGTAACTGTAACAAGAGTATTATTAAAAGTTGCTTGAATATGAACTATACCTTCAACAATATTTTTTTTCTCTTTTTTTCTTTTATTAGAACTTTTTGCTTTGGCTGCCATTTAAATCACCCTCTTACTTCTTTTTGATCGCGTTAGCACGAGCACCTTTCCAAGAACGTGCATTTGTTCGAGTTCTTTGGCCTCGAACAGGTAGTCTCTTTTTATGACGCAATCCTCTGTAAGAACCAATATCAATAAGTCTTTTAATATTCATCGAGCGTTCTGTACGAAGATCACCTTCAACTTTAAAATTAGTATCAATTTCTTCACGAATACGGTTTAATTCTTCTTCAGACAATTCACCTATTTTTTTTGATTTTTCAATATTTACAGCACTTATTATTTTTAATGCGGAATGTCTTCCGATGCCATAAACATATGTTAAACCAATCCAAGATGCTTTGTTGTTTGGTACTTCTCTTCCAGCAATACGCGCCATGGATTACCTCCGTTAGGTTCTTTTTTTACCTTTTTGTCTTTGTTTGTGTTTTGGATTCTCACAAATAACTCTGAGAATACCGTGTCTTAAAATTGTTTGACACTTTTCACACATAGGTTTTACTGATGCTCTTACCTTCATGAAATAGCCTCTCTATTTATAACGATATACTATTCTCCCCTTAGTAAGATCATAAGGGGAAAGTTCTAAGCTGACTTTATCACCAGCAAGAATTTTGATATGATTAATCCGCATCTTACCAGAGATATGTGCTAGTATTTGTTGTTTGTTTTCTAATTCAACTTTGAAAACAGCTCCTGGCATTTGCTCTAAAACAATTCCATCGATTTTTATAACATCTTCTTTATCCATCATTAGAAACCTAAAACCTCCCGCAAATTACTATAAACTTCGTTGATAGATGAATTCCCAGCTATTTTCTTAAGAATCCCTTTATCTTGATAGAACTTGATAAGTGGCTCCGTTTCCATTCTATAAACAGTAAGACGTTTTTGAACTACTTCAGGCATATCATCATCTCTTTGAATGAGTTCTTCACCTGATTCATCACAAACTCCTTCCATTTTAGAGGGATTTAGAAACACATTATACATCTTTCCAGAACTTTTTGCAAGCCTTCTTCCAGTTAATCTTTGAAAAATAATTTTTTCATCAATATCAACAAGGATAACATCAGTCGGTGGAGAAAATTCATTAAGAATTTTAGCCTGATTTAAGTTACGCGGAAACCCATCAAGAATCCAAGATTTATCAATTGAAGGAAGATTTTTTTTTACAACTTCAAATGTTAATTCATCTGAAACTAATCTTCCTTCATTAATACAACTTTTAACTCGATCTGCAACTTCACCCTTGCCTTCTTGTATCATTTGACGAAAAGCATCTCCTGTAGAAAGTGAATAAATATTAAATTCTTTACTTAGCAAAGAGCTTTGTGTACCCTTTCCAGATCCAGGATAGCCTAAAAAAATTATTTTTTTATTCATATTAATATGTTCTCTTTTTAGGATTTAAAAATCCTTCTTTATGATTCATATTTAAAAATGCTTCTATTTGTCTTAATGTATTTAGAGAAACTCCTACCAAAATAATAAGAGATGTTCCTCCCATTAAATAAGCAATATCAGCCTGTACTTTTAATTTACTAACAACAAAAGTTGGCAATAAGGCTATAATACCCATAAAACCAGCTCCAGGTAGTGCAAGATTATACAATGTTTTTGAAATATATGCTTCTGTTTCGCTTCCAGGTCTTATTCCAGGAATAAATGCATTTTGTCTTCTTAAATTTTCTGAAATATCATGAGGATTTAATTCAATCTCAATATAGAAAAAAGCAAAAAATAAAATAAGTGTGAAATAAACAATGGAATACCATAGTTCTCCAGGTTGTAAAGCATTGGATATAGAATGTAACCAAGGTGCTCTAGGTCCAAACCATTGAGCTAATTGTACAGGAAATACTAAAACAGCTGATGCAAAAATAATAGGAATAACATTAGTTGGATTTACTTTAAATGGTAAAAATGAAGGTCCTGATGCGACTCCTCCACGAGAGTATTGCACAGGTATACGGCGTAATCCCATTTCTTCAAATACAACAGCCATAATAATACCTAAAAACATAACAACTAATAATAGAGTTAAAATAGGATCATTTGGTTTGTTGATAAAAGTATAGAAAGCTTGTGGAAAACGAGCTACTATACCACTTAAAATAATCATAGAAATACCATTACCCAATCCTCTTTCTGTGATTTGTTCTCCAAGCCACATCAATATATAAGTACCAGTAGCAACTGATAATGTGAACAATAAAACAAATTGAGTAGAAGATAGTATAATGAACGGTTGTGATGTTTGATTATTAAATTGAACTAAATAATTTCCGTAAATAACGCCTTGAATACCAGCGATAATCAAAGTACCAATACGTGAATACTGGTGAATTTTTTGACGACCTTCTGGACCTTCTTTTGCTATTTTTTCTAAAGTTGGAATAATAACTGTTAATAATTGCATAACAATACTTGCAGTAATATAAGGCATTACACCAAGAGCAAAAATAGATGCTCTTTCAAGAGCTCCACCACTAAGTAAATTAACAAAAGCAATAAAATTATTATTTTCTGTACCTATAGCAGATAAAAGATTATTTAATTGTACGCCAGGCACAGGAATCTGTGCACCAACGCGAACAATTACCATTATACACAGGGTGAAAAAAATACGTTTTCTCAATTCCGTAATACGAAACATGTTTATTAAAACAGACATAATGACCCTCTAAATTATTTTACTTTGTAAGAGGAACAATTGTTGAGCTAGATTTCTCTATGAGATCTTTAGCAGCAACGGATACTTTATGTGCATGAATCTTGATATTCTTTGCAGTAAATACAATCTCACCAAAACCTTTTGCAAGAATTTTAATAGGATTTCCGTTGTTTTTAATCAATCCAGCTTGACATAATAATTCAGGAGTTATTTCCGAACCGTCAGGAAAAACATTTAAATCCTCTAGGTTAATAATATTATTAAAAATTTTAAAGATGTTTTTAAAACCACGTTTAGGAGCTCGACGATAGAGTGGCATTTGACCACCTTCAAAATATAAAGGTACTCCTCCACCAGATCTAGCATTTTGTCCTTTATGTCCTCTTCCGCAGGTTTTACCAGTTCCATTACCAGTACCACGACCTACTCGCTTACGCTTTTTTGTAGCGCCTATATTTGGTTTGAGTTCAATATGACCCATATTGTGCGCTCCTTTAATTATTTAGAAAATAATTCAGATACTGTTTTTCCACGTTTTGCAGCAATATCTTCAATATTATACAATCTTGTTAATCCATTAAATGTCGCTTTAATAAGATTGATTGGATTAGGAGATCTCAAAGATTTTGTTAAAATATCATGAACACCTAATAATTCGAGAACTGGACGTACTGCACCACCGGCAATAACTCCTGTTCCTTTTGTAGCAGGTTTCATAAGAATACGACAAGCTTTATATTCTCCTAAAATTTCATGAGGAATAGTTGTTCCCTTTAAACGGATAAGCATTGCATTTGAAATAGCTTTATCTTTTGCTTTTTTAATAGCATCCGCAAGCTCATTTGCTTTACCATATCCGAGACCAACTTTTCCTTTTTTATTTCCAACAACAACCATAGCGTTAAAACGAAAACGACGTCCACCAGCAATAACTTTTGTTGCTCGTCTAAGACTTACTACTTTTTCTTCCCATTCAGATGGGATAGCTTCAGGTCTATCACGACGATCTCGTCTGTTATTGTTACTTTTATTGTTGTTATTTCTTCTATTATCTCCACGTGGAGCTCTTTCTTGAGGAGTGTTTTCCTGTTGCCCTGTTTGTGGTGCTTGATTCTCAGCCATAGTATATCCTCAGCTTTAGAATTCGATTCCTGCAGCACGACAAGCTTCAGCAAGAGCTTTTACTTTTCCGTGATACAAGTAACCGTTACGGTCGAATGCGACCTTTGTTATTTTAAGTACTTTAAGCTTTTCACCAATTTTAGTACCAATGATAGTAGCAGCTTCTATATTATTAGTAAGTTTACTTTTACCTAATTCATTTGATACTGATGAAAAAGATGCTAATACTACATTAGTAGTATCGATCACTTGAGCATACAAATATTTATTTGATCTGAAAACAGTCAATCTAGGACGGTCAGCAGAAATACGAAGATGTTTTTTACTTCGTAATTTACGTTTTTTATGACGTTTAACTTTATTAGTTATGATATCAATCATATGTTACCCCTTTGCTTAATACTAGAAGTGATAAATTTTCACTATCCCTCTATCCACAAAAAAAATATAATAAGTTAGAACAAGATATAGGAAGTAATAGTCACTTCCTACAAAATGTCTTAATTATTGCTATTTTTTACCAGCGCTTTTACCCTCTTTGAGACGAATTACTTCACCAGCATAGCGAATACCTTTACCTTTATAAGGTTCTGGTTTTTTAATAAAACGAATATTAGCAGCCACTTGACCAACTAATTGTCTATCTATACCTTTAACAGAAACCGAATTTGGTGCAAGTTGCTCTAGTTTTGCTCCTTCTGGAGCTACAAAAGTAACAGGATGAGAGAAACCAACAGTACAATTAAGAGTTTGCCCCTTAACTTCCCAACGATAACCAACCCCTTGAATCTCAAGTTTTTTCTCAAAGCCTGTAGAAACACCAGTTAGATGATTTCTAAACAATGCCCAATAAAGACCTTGTTTTGCTTTAGCTTCTTTAGTATCATTTAAACGATTTACTAAGATACTACTAGTATCAACAACTGGACTGATTAATACAGTATCAAATTCTTGAGTAATAGTACCAAGAGTACCTTTAAAGATTAAATTCCCATTTTCTACCGTAATGGTTACACCATTAGGAATGAGCAGGGGTTTTTTTGCCAAACGTGACATATTTTGCTCCTACCAAATATAACAAAGAACTTCGCCACCAATTCCTAGTGAACGAGCTGCCTTGTCTGTTATCACACCTTTCGATGTAGTAAGTATCGCTATTCCATAATTATTATAAACTCTAGGAATAGAATCCTTACCAACATACACACGACGTGAAAGTTTACTGATCCGTTTAAGATCATCAATTACTGATTTACCATTAATATATTTTAAAGTAACATCTATCATGTAAGGTTGAGCACTATCTTTGTAGTTTTCAATATACCCTTCATGTTTCATTATTTTTAGAAGTTCTTCCATAAGCTTTGTCTTCTTGACACTCGTTCTAGGAAGACTACGCATAGTAGCATTTCTTATTTTTGTTAAGCTATCTGCGATAATATCCATAGGATTCCTCGCCTTATTTTTTTTTGATGAGAAAAAATTCTCTATAAATCAAATCTTACCAAGAAGATTTGACAACACCCGGAATATGTCCTTGTAAAGCCAGTTTACGGAAACACAAACGACAGACACCAAAATCTCTCATGTAAGAACGTGGACGACCGCAAATATTACAGCGGTTGTAAGCTCTTGCACTAAATTTAGGTTT
Organism: Spirochaetota bacterium; assembly: GCA_030154445.1. Classification (NCBI taxonomy): domain Bacteria; kingdom Pseudomonadati; phylum Spirochaetota; species Spirochaetota bacterium. Next base: position 8,895 of record JAGUQW010000005.1, read on the forward strand.
CTTTTTCCAGCGTTGGATCAATGATTGTTTTGCCATGATATAGCCCTCGCTTACTTGTTACGGAAAGGAAAACCAAAATGAGTTAATAAACTTTTTGCTTCCTGATCCGTTTTAGCTGTAGTAACAATAGTAATATCCATTCCACGAACTTTATCAATTTTATCATAATTGATTTCAGGGAAGATAATTTGCTCAGATACTCCGAAAGAGAAATTTCCTCTTCCATCAAAACCTGTAGCTTTAACACCACGGAAATCTCTTACACGTGGAATCGCAACAGAAATCAACTTATCAAGAAAATCAAACATACGATTTTTACGTAATGTTACCTTTGCACCGATAGCCATTCCTTCACGCAACTTAAAATTAGATACAGATTTACGCGCAATGGTTTTCATTGCTTTTTGAGCAGCTAATAAAGTAAGATCATTTGTTGCAGCATCTGCCACTTTTTTATCAGATACAGCAGCACCTACACCCATATTGATAACAATTTTTTCAATACGAGGAATAGCCATAACTGATTTATAGTTAAACTCTTTATGTAAATTTGATTTAATCTCATTTTCAAAAAGTATTTTAAAACGAGGTTGATAACCAGATTTAACAAGAGCTTTCCCTTTAGTTTTTAGAGCTATTTTTTTAGTAGGAGATTTTATTTCACTTTTTGGAGTAACTTCTACACCTTCAGTTTTTGAAGCAACTTTTTTAGTAGGAGCTTTCGCTTCAACTTTTGAAACAACTTCTACCCCTTCAGTTTTTGGAGTAATTACTTCTTTTTCAGTTTTTTCTACTTTTTTAACAGTAGTTTTTTTAGCAGTTACTTTTTTTTCTACAGTTTCTGCCGCAGCAGTTGTTTCTTTTTTCTCAGCCATTATGAAGCCTCTTAATTGTCGAAAAAGTGATCAACACCTTTCGCCTTACGTCTTTTATTTCCCTTATCATCGATAACATATTCTATACGAACACCTTTATCATTTTTAGGACAATATAACATCACGTTAGACACATGAATAGGTGCTTCTTTTTCAAGAATCGTTCCGTTAGGATGTTCTTTATTTTTCTTTACTGTCTTTTTTACGAAGTTGACTCCGCGGACAAGAAGAGTTTTATCGGAAGGGGATACATAGAAAACTTCTCCTCTACGCCCCTTTTCTCTACCGGAAACTACGATAATTTCATCATTTTTCTTAATTTTCACGGTATATCCTCCTAAAACACTTCAGGAGCAAGTGATACGATTTTCATAAAATCTTTTTCTCTTAACTCCCGTCCTACGGGTCCAAAAATACGAGTCCCGCTGGGTTCGTTTTTTTTATTCACAATGACTGCAGAGTTGCGGTCAAAACGAATAGCTGAACCATCAGTACGGTTAATTTCTTTTTTGGTTCGAACTACAACGGCTCTCACCACATCACCCTTTTTAATAGGGGCATTTGGTGAGACACTTTTTACAGCTGCCACTATAATATCACCAACAGATGCATACCGACGGCGTGTACTACCGACGACATGAATACATTCAATTACTTTTGCGCCACTATTATCAGCAACATCCAAGCGTGTTCCAAGCATTATCATATAATAATTCCTCCCGTCTTTAGTCCTGGTGCTTATCTAGGACTTCAAGAAGAACCCAACTTTTACGCTTACTAATAGGTTTTGTTTCTCCGATTAGCACTTTATCACCAAGAGCAGAAGCATTTTGTTCATCATGAACCATCAATTTTTTACGTTTTGGAACATACTTTTTATATAAAGGATGTTTTTCATGTGTTATGATGACAATAGTTCTAGATTTATCCATCTTATCACTAGCAACCACTCCGGTAAAGGTCTTTTGCTTTGTCATTCTGCTGTCCTTTACTTTTGTTCTTTGAGTTCCGTTTGACGGATCAAAGTATTAATTCTTGCAATAGTTCTTTTCATATGACGAATTTCCATAATATTTGTGGAAGGTTCGAATTTTGAACGAAAACGAATATGCATGATTTTATTTTGCAACTCTATTTTCATTGAAAGAAGTTCTGCTTCTGACAAGGAACGGAGCTCTTGAATTTTAGTCATATTATCCCTCGATTCTCTTGACAAACTTTACCTTAATAGGTAACTTATGTCCAGCTAGTCTAAAGGCTTCCTTCGCTTTAATTTCGTCAATACCTGTTATTTCAAACATGACTTTACCTGGGCGAATCGGAGCAATCCAACCATCTGGAGCTCCTTTACCTTTACCCATACGAACCCCTTCACCTTTTCTGGTGTAAGGATGATCTGGGAAAATTCTGATCCAAACTTTCGCTCCTCTTTTGAGGTAACGATTTATGGCAATACGAGCAGATTCTATTTGTCTATTCGTAAGCCATGCTGCTTCTAAAGCAATCAGTCCATAGTCACCAAAAGAGACCATTTCACCATCATGTACAGGTGAGTGATTAATTTTAGCTCTATGTTGTTTTCTATATTTAACCTTAGATGGCATCAACATGGAGATTTCTCCTCAGCTTATTTTTGATAATACAATTATCTAAGACTTATTTCGCTAACCACACTTTAATACCTATGATTCCCATTTGAGTTAATGCTTCTGTTAAACGGTAATCAATATCGGCATTTAATGTGTTAAGAGACATACGTCCTTCTTTAAATTCTTCACTACGAGCGATCTCAGCATTATTGAGACGACCAGAAATACGAATTTTAATCCCTTGTGCTCCTGCACGAATTGCATTACGGATAGCTTGTTTAATAGCTCTTTTGTAAGCAACACGACGCTCTATCTGGGAAGCAATATCTGCTCCAACAATAGCTGCATCAAGTTCTATTTGTTTTACTTCTTTAACTGAAAGGGAAACTTTTTTAGCTCCAATTAGTTTTGAAAGTTTGTTAGCAATTACATCGATTTCAGAACCTTTACGACCAATCAAAATACCTGGTTTACCAGAATGAACAGTCACGTTAACAAGTCCTGGAAAACGTGCGATTTCTATTTTTGATAAAAATGCTCTTTTATATTCTTTATTAAGAAGTGTACGAATTTTGTAATCTTCTAATACAAATAAAGCAACATTTTTTTCAGTAAACCAAGTTGATTCCCAAGATTTACTTACACCAACACGATATCCTACAGGATGTACTTTTTGTCCCATGAATTACTCCTTATTGCCCAAATATAAAGTTAAGTGAGCAGTTCCACGATACATACGATCAGCTCTACCTCTAGCTCGAGGCTTGAAACGAGCAAACGCAGTACCTTCATTCACAAAAATTGTTGATACACTCAAAGGAGTGGTATCACCATTTGGATTTTTATGAAGGAAATTAGCTTTAGCAGCAAACAATACTTTATAAACCATTTTAGCACCCTTTTGAGGCATATGGTTTAACATTGCAAGAGCATTCTCAACTTTCATATCTTTGATAAGACGTGCTATACGTCGAAGTTTCATGGAAGAAATTCTTAAGGATTTTGCTTTAGCAACAGCAACAGCATCATTCATGAATTACTCCTTACTTATTTCTTGCCAGCTTTTTTAGAACCTGCATGTCCGCGAAATACGCGAGTTGGTGAAAATTCACCTAATTTATGTCCAACCATGTTTTCATTTACATAAACTGGTATAAACATTTTACCATTATGTACTTGAAATGTCAAGCCTATCATTTCAGGAAGAACAGTTGATCGACGTGACCAAGTTTTAATTGGTTTAGAATTGCCTGAAGCAATAGTATCTTGAACCGCAGACACTTTCTTATATAAAGAAGCATCAATATACGGCCCTTTTTTAATTGAACGTGCCATATTTCCTCCGGCCTATCTCTTTCTCTTAGAAACAATATAACGATTAGACGTTTTAGTTTTCTGACGAGTACGATACCCTTTAGAAGGAACACCAGTAGGAGAAGTTGGTCTTTTATAACCTTTCTGTTTACCACGTCCACCACCATGAGGGTGATCATGTGCGTTCATGGCTACACCACGAACTGTTGGACGCCAACCTAGATGACGTTTTGCTCCAGCACTACCGTAAACAATATTCAATCTTTCTGCATTTCCAACTTCACCAATTGTCGCCATACAGCGAAGAAGAACCATTCTTATTTCTCCTGATGGAAGACTTAAGAACGCATAGCCATTTTCTTTACCGTCTAGTTTCGCACTAGTTCCAGCTGAACGAGCTAATTGTCCACCTTTACCAGGTTTCATTTCGATGTTATGAAGGACTGTACCTACAGGAATGTTCTCAAGAAGCATTGCGTTTCCGACTTTGACTTCTGTTTGAGCGCCTGCTATAATCCGTTCCCCAACTTTCAAACCATTAGGTGCTATGATATAAGCTTTCTCTCCATCTTGATAATGAAGAAGAGCAATACGAGAACTACGATTTGGATCGTATTCTATAGAAAACACTTTTGCTTCTATATCCCATTTTTTACGCTTAAAATCAATAGCGCGGTACAATTGCTTACTACCACCACCACGATGACGAACAGTGATACGACCTTGACTATTACGTCCATTACCTTTACCACGAAGGGTCATTGTAATAAGGCTTTTCTCAGGTTCTGTTTTCGTGATTTCTGAATAATCAAAAGACACTCTATGGCGAAGTCCTGGGGTAGTTGGTTTAAATCGTTTGATACCCATTATTTGCCTCTATTTTAAAAAATCAATCGTACCTTTTTTAACACTTACAACAGCTTTTTTATAGCGTTTTGTAAATCCGGGACGTGATATTTTTTTTGTACGGAAATTTTTGTGACGTGGTTTAACAATTAATGTGTTAACCTTATCGACTTCAACTCCATAATAACTTTCTATAGCTTTTTTAATTTCAATTTTATTTGTACTCATTGAAACTTCAAATACATATTTATTGAGATTAGAAAGCTTTGAACTTTTTTCTGTTAGGATGGGTCTGATCAAGATTTCACTTACTATCATTATTAACCTCTCTCTAGTTTGATCATACCAGTGTATCTTTCGTCAAACTTACGAAGTGCAGCTTCTGTCATAATCACTTGTTTTGCATAAAACAGTGGTAGAATGTCAATAAAATCAACACCATAATACGCTGTTTTTGGCAAATTAGCACAAGCTTTTAACATTTCTGCATTGTAATTAACATCAACTACAACAGTACGACCTTCTACAGATTCAAGATTGTATTCTAACAAAGCTTTAAAGCTTTTAGTTTTTGAATCTTTTAAATCTAAAGAATCCACAATTTTCAATCCACCTTTACGATAGAGTTCTGCGATAACATAAACATAAGCATTAGCTTTTTGTTTTTTGTTAATATGCTGTGTATAGTCTCTAGGTTTTGGACCAAAAGTAACACCACCACCTCTTATAAGAGGAGAGTAGTAAGAACCACGACGAGCTCTACCAAGTCCTTTTTGACGGAAAGGTTTTGCACCTGTTCCTTTGACTTCAGCACGTGTTTTTGTAGATGCTGTACCCTGTCTTTCATTTGCAAGACGAGCTACAATAACTTGGTGAACACATTTACTAGAAGCACTTTCCCACATATTTGATAATTCTATTTCTCTAACTTTTTTCTGCGCGTTATATACATCAAACTTCATAATTACCCCTTTATTGCGTCTCGAACAGTAACATAACTTTGTTTACTGCCGGGCACAGATCCTTCGATAAATAGAAGCTTTCTTTCTGTATCAATACGTAGAAGTCTTTGACTTAAAACAGTGACTCTCTCATCTCCCATATGTCCAGGCATTTTTTTACCTTTAATAACACGAGCTGGAAAAGTACATTGTCCAATAGAACCAACACGACGGTGAGTTTTGGAACCATGACTGGCAGGTCCTCCACCGAAATTCCAACGCTTCATAGCTCCTTGAAATCCTTTACCTTTTGAAATAGAACTAACATCAACTTTTCCTAAAGATCCTAGAACTTCTTCATAAGCTTTACCTTGATAAGGAGTTACATCTTCAACACGAATTTCAGAAACAAATTTAGGTTTACCTAAAATATCACTCCCTTTTTTCGATGTTTTAAAATCACATCCTAAGATAACTGCATTATAACCATCTTTTTCGACAGTACGAAATCCTAAAACATCTGTATCAGAAAAATCAACAACAGTTGCACCACAAAGAGCTCCTTTGTCATCATATAACTGAGTCATACCGAGTTTTTTCCCGATAATTCCGACGGTCTTAGCCTTCATTGTATATCCTCTAAATTACTTATTGCTTTATTTCTACTTCAACACCTGCTGGTAATTGAAGTTCAGATAAAGCATTTATGAGATCCGTAGTAGGTTCAAAAATATCAATCAATCTTTTGTGCGTACGCACTTCAAATTGCTCTCTAGCATTTTTGTCTACATGAGGAGAACTCAATACAGTATATTTTTTAATGTGAGTTGGAAGATGGATAGGACCAGCGATCCTACCACCTTTACTTTTCACAGATTCAACTATAGAAGCAGCAGATTGTTCAATCAACGCTGTTTCGTAAGCTTTTAATCTCACTCTGATTCTGTTCACGATGTGAAACCTCTTTTTTATTATTCCACGATCTCAGTTACAACACCAGCTCCAACAGTACGCCCACCTTCACGAATAGCAAAACGCATTCCGTTTTCAACAGCTATTGGAACGATAAGTTCTATTGTCATCTGAATATTATCACCAGGCATAACCATGTCAGCACCTTTGATGTCTACAATATTACCTGTAACATCAGCAGTTCTAATATAAAATTGTGGTCTATATCCTTTATGGAAAGGAGTTTTTCTCCCACCCTCTTCTGCTTTAAGCACATAGACTTCAGCATTAAAAGTTTTATGAGGTGTAATTGATTTAGGTTTAGCAAGAACCATTCCACGACGAACAGCTTCTTTGTCAACACCACGTAATAATATACCTGCGTTATCTCCAGCTTCTCCTCTATCGAGTTGTTTACGAAACATCTCTACACCAGTACATACTGATTTTTTTGTATCTTCGTAACCAATAATTTCAATTTCGTCTTGCACTTTAACTATACCACGTTCGATACGCCCAGTTACAACAGTACCGCGACCAGAAATTGAGAATACATCTTCAACAGGCATCAAGAAAGGTTTGTCCAATTCACGAACAGGATCTTCAAAGAATGTATCCATTGCATTTACTAGTTCTTCAATACATTCTGTTTTTCCACTTTCTAAAGCTCCACGAGCAGATCCACGAATAACAGGAACATCATCTCCAGGAAATTTGTAAGCACTTAATAACTCACGAACATCCATTTCAACAAGATCAATAAGTTCTGCATCTTCAGCATCGATCATATCAACTTTATTGATAAAAACCATAATTGCAGGAACATTAACCTGGCGAGCCAAAAGTACATGTTCACGAGTCTGAGCCATCACACCATCTGTAGCTGCAATAACTAAAACCGCTCCGTCCATTTGAGCAGCACCTGTGATCATATTTTTAATATAATCCGCGTGTCCAGGACAGTCAACGTGAGCATAGTGACGTTTTGTAGAAGAATACTCAACATGAGCTGTATTAATCGTGATACCACGAGCTTTCTCTTCTGGAGCTCCATCGATATCTTCATATTTTTTTGCGTCAGCTTGACCTTTTGATGCAAGGTAAGTTGTGATAGCAGAGGTAAGAGTTGTCTTACCATGGTCAACGTGACCAAGTGTCCCCACATTTAAATGTGGTAAAGAACGATCAAATGTAGCCATTCAAATCCTCCAGCCTATTGGCGTGTATTTTATTTTTATGCTATTTATTAATAATATTTTTAAGAAAATAGCTTTAATTATTCATTTGTTTAGGTATTATTTTTTAATATCGTCCCAAAATCCTTTAGGAAGTGGTTCATAATGAGCAAATTCCATTGAATATGTTCCACGACCTTGAGTCATAGAACGAATATCTGTTGCATAACCAAACATTTCTCCAAGAGGAACAAAACATTCTATTTCTTTTGCTCCATGTTTTGATTCAGTACCTGTTATCTTAGCACGACGACCTGAAAGGTCTCCCATCACAGATCCTTCATATCCATCTGGAGCAACAGCAATAACTTTCATCATTGGTTCAAGAATAATAGGTTTAGCTTTATTCATTGCTGCTTTTATAGCCATAGACCCAGCAAGTTTAAATGCTAGTTCTGAAGAGTCAACATCATGATATGAACCCTCATACAAACGAACTTTGATATCCACTACTGGAAAACCAGCCAATACACCACTTGCTAATGCTTCACGACAACCTTTTTCAACAGCAGGAATATACTCTTTTGGAATTTTTCCACCTTTGATATCATCAACGAATACAAAACCAGCTCCAAGTTCAGAAGGTTCAACCTCAATCACAACGTGACCATATTGTCCCTTACCACCAGATTGTTTTGCATATTTAAAATCTTCAATAGCACTACCTGTGATTGTTTCTCTGTAAGCAACTTGAGGTTTACCAATATTAACTTCAACCTTATGTTCTCTTTTAAGTCTATCACAAACAATTTCTAAATGAAGCTCTCCCATACCAGAGATAATAGTTTGACCCGTCTCTTCATTAGAAGAAACTCGGAATGTTGGATCTTCGTCTTGTAATTTACGAAGACTTTCACCAAGTTTGTCCATATCCTCTTTAGTTTTTGGTTCTACAGCAACAGCAATAACTGGTTCTGGAAAATCAATCGCTTCTAAAAATAATGGAGCATCCAATGCTGTGATACTATCACCTGTACTAGTATCTTTCATACCAGCAATACCAATAATATCTCCAGCACTTGCAAAATCCACTTCTTCTCTTTTATTAGCATGCATACGCATGATACGAGAGATTCTTTCTTTGTTATCTTTGTTTACATTATAAACATAAGAACCCTTTTCAAGAACTCCAGAATAAATACGAGCAAAAACTAATTTTCCAATATAAGGATCAACCATAACTTTAAAGGCAAGCATTGATAAAGGTTCTTTATCTTCAGGTTTTCTGATTTGTTCAGTACCTTCAGGGGTAATTCCAATCATAGGAGGGATATCAGTTGGTGCAGGAAGATAGTCACGAACACCATCTAATAAAGGTTGGATTCCTTTATTTTTAAGTGCCGCTCCACAAAATATTGGATACATCTTCCCATCGATAGTCATAGATCTAATACCAGCTTTAATTTCTTCTGCAGAAAAATCCTCACCTTCGAGAAATTTATTCATTGTATTATCATTTGAATCAGCAATAACTTCCACAAGATTATGATGCCAAATTTCAGCATCTTCTTTCATGTTTTCAGGAATCTCAGCGATTGTATACTCAAGATTATCTTCCTTATCTTCCCAAAGTAAAGCCCTCATTTCTACAAGATCTACAACACCTTGGAAATTGTCCTCAGACCCAATAGGTAATTGAACAGGAGTCCCCTTGACACCTAATTTTTGTTGCATTGAATCAATCGACATCATAAAATCTGCACCCATTTTGTCCATTTTATTCATGAACGCCACACGTGGAACATTATATTTATTCGCCTGTCTCCAAACTGTTTCTGATTGAGGCTCAACTCCAGCAGATACATCAAATACAGCTACAGCTCCATCTAACACACGCAAAGAACGCTCAACTTCAGCAGTAAAATCAACGTGACCTGGTGTATCAATGATATTTATCTTAATATCATCCCAATAACAAGTTGTTGCAGCAGAGGTTATTGTAATTCCCCTCTCTTTTTCCTGCTCCATCCAATCCATCTCAGAAGCACCCTCATGAGTTTCCCCAATCTTATGTGTTTTACCTGTAAAAAATAAAATTCTTTCTGTAATAGTTGTTTTACCAGCATCAATATGAGCTGCAATACCTATGTTTCTTAATTTGTCTTTGGCAAACTTTTTCTCAGCCATTTTTATAACCTCTTACTACCACTTATAATGAGCAAAAGCACGGTTAGCTTCAGCCATTTTAAGTGTATCAGTACGTTTTTTAATAGTAGAACCACTATTATTAAACGCGTCCACTAATTCTTTACCCAATTTTTCACTCATAGAGTGTTCCCGCCGTTTTCTTGCATAATCTACAAGCCATCTAAGCGCTAACGCTAATTGACGCTCAGCACGAACATCTATAGGTACTTGATAAGTAGCCCCACCAACACGCCTTGATTTAACCTCTACTGGGGGTTTAATATTATTTAATACCGTTTCAAAAGCTTCTAATGCTGGAACTTCTGTTTTTTCAGCTAAAAAATCCATTGCAGAATATACAATAGCAGTAGCCAAACTTTTTTTACCATCTAACATGACACGATTGACAAGTTTGGTAACCAAAACACTATTGTGTTTTGCATCTGGAGACAAAGGACGAAAATGACCCTTAGCTTTTTTTCTTGGCATATAAAGACCCCTTCTGTTATTCGCTAACTAGCAAACTGCTTCAACAGCGTTCATTATTTTAAGTAACACAAACACCATTTACTCAGAGTTATAATTAACATAGTTATGTTCTAGCTTTTCACTAGACTGTTAGACCTAAATCTAATATTGAATTAAAAATCCTAATTCTTAGGACGCTTAGATCCATATTTTGAACGACCTTGCTTACGATTATCAACACCCATTGAATCAAGTGTACCACGAATGATATGATAACGCACACCCGGTAAGTCTTTTACACGACCACCACGGATAAGAACAACTGAGTGTTCTTGCAAGTTGTGTCCAATACCTGGAATATAAGCAGTTACCTCAACACCTGTTGTAAGACGCACACGAGCAATCTTACGAAGAGCGGAGTTAGGCTTTTTTGGTGTCATCGTTGTTACACGAGTACAAACACCTCTTCTCTGAGGATTGGACTTAAGAGCAGGAGATTTTGTTTTTTTCTCAACTGTCTTACGACCAAATCTTACTAACTGGTTAATAGTAGGCATCGAGCAAACCTCTTTCTTAAATTAAGCTATTACACTTTTTATATAAATTAACAATGATCTATTCAATAGATCCTAATATTGTAGCATAAAAAAATACTTTTGTCAAGCTATCTCCAAGAAATAACACGCCAAAAAATATCTTATTGCAATAATCTCTCTAACAAGTAAGTCACACTTTTCTGGTATTTAGTTTTTATTTTCAAGAATTAAATCTTAAAATTACTTTCAATAGACAGTGCCAGAATATATCTTTGAAAGATTTTCATAAGGTCTTCCCACCATTATGAAAATTATATTGATCTATCAAAATAGATTGATTCACTACTTAAAAAAGCAGCTCATGTTATTATAGATTAAATCTAATGAGATTGTCAATCCTTTAATAAAGTTTTAAATTGATGAAAATGAAATTACTTGAAATAAAAAAGATTTTATAGGAATCTAAGCAATTTTTATTTGTTTTGATCTTTCGCTAATTTTTGTCGTATTATTTCAATAGGACTAGTAATAATATTCAAAACAGATGCAGCCATCATTGAAACCACAACTACTAATCCAAAATAAGATCCACTTGATAAATTCAAAAAAGATAATTTCGATATTATCAGTGGGTGAATTAAATAGATACCATAGGATAAATCTCCTATTTTTCTATCTATAACATTATTTTTGAAAAGTTTGAATAAAAAAGGAATAGCTATGGTTAATGAAATGAAATATATTAATTTTAAAACACGAAAATCAATAGGGATTTTTCTTATAAAGAATGCTAATATAATAACATTTGTTAATGCAATCCAACCAAATTTTAAAAATTGTTCAGCATAATAATAGGAAAACATACCCAAAATAAAGAAAACTAATTCTGTTGGAAAAAATCGATAGGTATAGGGATCATAAATAAATCCTAATGGGTATAAAAACAAAAATCGTAAAGATAATGATAATATTATTAATAATACTAATATTTTTTTAGGATATTTGATTAAAAATGGTGCTATAGTATAAAAATAAATTTCTAGGCTTATAGTCCAAGCTACCATCAGTAACGAATGCTTCAGATATATAGAATGTAACGAATCTCGAAAATTCATAACAAAATCCAAAGTTTTTTCAGGAGTGATTTCTAACCATAAACTCCAATCTGAACCTATCATAAATATATTATATATAAATACATATAAGCGAGTTAACACACTATAACTACTATCTAAAAAAATTTTTCCAAAATTGTTTGGATCTATTAATAATATTAAACATATTATTAATAGATAAATAGGATATAAGCGTAATATTCTATTTATCCAAAAAGATCTCATACTACTATACTTCGTTTTTAAAATCATTGATGTATAAAACCCTGAAACTATAAAAAAGATTGTACTGACATTATTGAATTCATCATACCATCCATAAAACTAAAAGAAGCCATATGAGATCGAACCACTACTAAACTTAAAAACAATCTAAATATTCCCATATGATTATCCTGTATTTATATTTATCTCTATAAAAACACCCTCAGATTTCTCTAAGGGTGTTTTTTTATATCATTGATTTATTTAGCAGATTCATCTACTTGTAATACTGGTTTTCTCTTACCTATGATTTTTAAGGAATCATAATGTTTGATACCAGTACCAGCAGGGATCAATTGTCCAATAACAAGATTTTCTTTTAATCCTTGCAAGGTATCTACAGCACCTCTTAAAGCAGCTCCAGAAAGAACTTTTGGTGTTTCTTGGAATGAAGCAGCTGATAAGAAACTTTCTGTAACAAGAGCAGCTTTTGTTAGTCCCATTAGGATAGGTCTAGCTTTTGAAGCCTGTCCACCTTGAGCACACACATTATTGTTTTCTTTTTCAAAAAGATGTCTATCTACAATTTGACCTGTAATAAACTCTGTATCACCAGGATCAGTAATTTCAACTTTACGAAGCATTTGACGAATAATAATAGAAATATGCTTTTCGTTGATTTCCACCCCTTGTAATCCATAAACATCTTGTATTTCTTCAAGAAGGAATTGCTCAACAGCATTTTGCCCTAATACTCTTAAAATATCATGCGGACTTACAATACCATCACACAATGGCTCTCCAGCTTCTACTCTATCTCCAATACGAACATAAATATTTTTACCAGCAACTACAAAATGACTAAATATTCTTCCATTAAAAGCCTGAACATTAATAGTATATTTACCTTTTTTCTGAACAATACTTTCAACGATACCTTCACAAAGAGCAATAACAGCAACATTTTTAGGTTGACGAGATTCAAATAGTTCAGTAACCCTTGGAAGCCCACCAATAATATCCTTTGTTCTACGCTTTGCCATAGGACGACGAGCAACAGTAGCACCAGGTTTTACACGACTACCTTCTTCAACAGCTAATGAAACTCCAGAAATAATCATAAATCTTTCTAATTCATTATCTTCATCATCAACAACTAATAGAATAGATTTGTCTTTTTCTATAACACCATCTGTTTCTTTTTCAAAATATTTAATAATACCTTCAAATTCACAAATATAAAGTTCGTTATAAGGATCAAATTCTACAATAGAAGTTCCTCTAGCTATCATAATACCAGCTTTTACTAATAAAGTAGAACCAACACGAATTGGATAAGCATATCGTTGTGATTCAAGAGCTAATAATGAATCATTAACCTTTTTAATAACAACACGCCGTCCAAAACGAATTTCTTCACCAGTTTTACGAATAGCTACCGTATGTTCTGCTGCAATTTCTTTGTTGTTCAATTTGTCAACATCTGCTGGATTTTGTAATTCATCAATAGAGATTTGTAAAAGTACTTTTTGAACTTCTACGACACCTTTACGAGAAATAATGTTTTCAATTCCATTTTCTGTTTGTTTTTGAACAACACTTTCAGGAACAGATAGTAAAAAAGCATCATAAGAAAGTGCTAGTTTATTATCTTCTGATGTAGCTTGTGCTGTACCACCAATATGGAAAGTACGCATTGTTAATTGTGTTCCAGGTTGTCCAATAGATTCTGCTGCAATAATACCAACAGCTTCTCCGATATTAACACTTTTTAATTGAGAAAGATCCCAACCATAACATTTTCCACAAACACCTTGAGGAGCTTCACAAGTAAGTACAGAACGAATACGAAGTTTGTCAATATCAGCTTCATCGATCATTCTTACTGCGTCTTCATCAATAATTTCATTTGCTTCAACAATCAAATTACCATTACGAGGATCAAATACATCAACAGCAGATACACGACCTAAACAACGATCTGCTAAAGTTTTTTTAATTTCTTCTCCGTTTCTAACTGTTTCCAATTCCATATAACGAAGTGTTTCACAATCATGTGTTGTAATAACAACATCTTGAGAAATATCAACTAGTTTCCGAGTCAAATAACCTGCATCGGCTGTTTTAAGTGCTGTATCAGCAAGACCCTTACGAGCACCATGACTTGAGATAAAATATTCAAGTACAGAAAGCCCTTCTTTAAAGTTGGAACGAATAGCCATTTCTAGAATTTCTCCAGAAGGTTTAGCCATCAATCCACGCATACCTGAAAGTTGACGGATTTGTTCTCTACTACCACGAGCACCAGAGTCCATCATAACATAAAGAGCATTGAATCCATCTTCATCTTCATGCAAACGAGATTCCACAAGCTTTTTAATTCTATCGTTGGCTTGTGCCCAAATATCTAATACTTGGTTATATTTCTCAGCATAAGTAATCAAACCACGACGCGCGTTGTCTTCAATTTTTTGCACTTCTTTTTCAGCTTTTTCAACAATACCATATTTTTCTTGTGGTATTTTAATATCAGTAAGAGAAATAGTTACCCCTAATTTGGTAGCATGTCCATACCCTAAAGTTTTCAAATCATCTGCTAAATAAGCAGTTTCTTTAATACCATAGATACGATAACAAGCTGCAAGTAATTTTTCTACACGCTTAGAAGTAAGTGTTTCATTGATAAATCCTAATTTTTTAGGAATAACTTCATTAAATATTACACGACCAGGAGTAGTTTCTACCCATTCACCTTCAATTTTGAATTGTATCCAATCTTCATAAGCAAATATTTTCGAATCTACAGCAAATAACAATTCTGAGTAAGAATCAAATTTTTTGATTCTTTCAGGTTTGTGTAGTTTTGGTTTTGTTAAATGATAAATTCCTAATACCATATCCTGTGTTGGATATACTACAGGGTGACCATTCGCAGGGTTGAGTAAATTTCTACTAGAGAGCATTAACAACCATGCTTCAATTTGAGCTTCTGGAGAAATCGGTACATGTACCGCCATTTGGTCTCCATCAAAGTCAGCATTATAAGCATGACACACAAGAGGATGTAATTGTATTGCTTTTTCTTCAACAAGAATAGGTTCAAATGCTTGAATTCCTAGACGATGGAGTGTAGGTGCACGATTAAGAAGAACAGGATGATGACTAGCTACATTTTCAAGAATTTCCCAAACTTTTTCATGTTCAATTTCTATTAAATGTTTAGCTGCTTTAATATTTGACACAAATTCTTTTTCGACAAGCTCTCTCATCACAAATGGTTTAAATAATTCAAGAGCCATTTGTTTTGGAAGTCCACATTGATGTAATTTCAAACTAGGTCCAACAATAATTACAGAACGCCCAGAATAGTCAACACGCTTTCCTAGTAAATTTTGTCTAAAACGACCTTGCTTACCTTTGAGAATATCAGATAGAGATTTTAATGGTCTATCACCACCACCTGTAACAGGATGTGCACGGCGTGAATTATCAAATAAAGAGTCTGCTGCATCTTGTACCATTCTCATTTCATTTTTGATAATAATATCTGGTGCATTAACTGATTTTAGTTTTTTAAGTCTATTATTTCTATTAATCAAACGACGATAAAGATCATTAATATCAGAAGTTGCAAAACGACCACCATCTAGTGGAACCATAGGACGCAAATCCGGTGGTAACACAGGAATAGCATCTAAAATAATCCATTCAGGTTTGTTTTTTGATTTTCTAAGATCTTCAATAAGTTCCAATCTTTTAATAATTTTTTTGTCACTTTTATTTTGATATTCATTAGTAGAACGAAGTTCATCAGCTAATCCATCCAAATCAATATTTCTAAGGATTTGACGAACTGAACCTGCTCCTGAACCTGCAGTGAAAGCTTCTTTATAACGATCACGATATTCATCATATTCTTCATCGGTCAACACTTGGTTAGGTTTTAGATCTGTTTCACCGGGATCAATCACAATATATTTTTCAAAATATAAAATGCTTTGAATATGACTAGGCGCAACATCTAATAGAATAGCAATTTTTGAAGGAATAATTCTATAATACCAAATATGAGCGATAGGAGCAACAAGTTCTATATGACCTGTTCTATAACGACGAACTTTAGCCTCTGTAACTTCTACACCACAACGATCACACACGATTCCTTTGTAACGAATAGATCTGAATTTGCCACAAGAACATTCATAATCTTTTGTTGGCCCAAAAATACGCTCACAAAAGAGTCCATCTTTTTCAGCTCTTAATGTTCTATAATTTATTGTTTCTGGTTTTAATACTTCACCATGAGATAAAGATCTCACTAGTTCAGAACTTGCTAGATTAACGGAAATAGCACCGAAGCCTTGCTTTTCTTTCATACTTCGTATCCTCTCTAAGAGTTTGAAACTCTTTATATTTAATAGTCTTGTCGTTTCATAACAACACTAAATGAGATGTACTCTCATATCGAGCATTTCTTTTTCTTTTTCGTTTAATGGAACACATTTACCCGATTTATCATACACTTGAATATCAAGCGCAAGTCCTCTAAGTTCTTGTATAAGAACATTAAAAGATTCTGGAATACTTGGTGAAGAAACTCTTTTACCTTTGATAATTCCTTCATAAACACGAATCCGTCCATCAGTATCATCTGATTTCACTGTCATCATCTCTTGAAGTAAATTAGCAACACCATAAGCTTCTAATGCCCAAACTTCCATTTCTCCTAAACGCTGACCACCAAAGTTAGCTTTACCACGAAGTGGTTGCTGGGTAACAAGTGAGTATGGGCCAACAGAACGAGCATGTAATTTATCATCAACCATGTGATTGAGTTTGAGAACATACATAACACCAACAAACACTTGTTTTTGGAAGTATTCCCCAGTGCGTCCATCACGAAGTTTGTATTTTCCAGTTTTGGTCAGTTTTACTTCTTCCCAATATTTTTCAATTTCTTCTTTTGTTTCTCCGTATTTGGTACGCTCTTCAATCAGATCTTCTAATATTTTATTATTAGCAAAATCTGTTTGTTCATCAATTTGATCTAAAGAAGCACCTTGAAAAGCAGCACATTGATATTTGACACCAAGTTTCAATCCAGCCATACCAAGATATGTTTCGAACAATTGTCCAAGGTTCATACGAGATGGAACACCTAGAGGATTTAAAACAACATCTACTGGAGTACCATCTGGAAGAAATGGCATATCTTCTTCACGCATAACTCTAGAGACAACCCCTTTGTTTCCATGACGACCTGCAATTTTATCACCAGGTTTGATTTTTCGTTTTTTAGCAAGATAAACTTTGATAAGCTTCAAGACACCAGGAGATAATTCATCTCCGTTTTTGATAGTAAATATTTTAACATCAACTACTACACCGTCTTCACCATGAGGTACACGCTGAGATGTATCACGAACATCTTTAGCTTTTTCACCAAAGATCGCATGTAACAATCTAAATTCAGGAGTTTCTGTAGGCTCTCCTTTTGGAGTTACTTTACCAACAAGAATATCCCCAGGTTTGACATAAGCACCAACACGGATAATACCATCTTCATCTAAATTACGAAGTGCTTCTTCACCGATATTTGGGATTTCTCTAGTAATTTCTTCTGGACCTTGTTTTGTTTCAAGAGCAGGGCATTCGAATACGGTAGTGTAAATAGAAGTGAAATCATCCTCTTTGATGAGTCTTTCAGACATCAGAACCGCATCTTCATAGTTATATCCATTCCAAGGCATAAAAGCAACAACAGCATTTTTACCTAACGCTAATTCACCTTGGTCTGTACCAAATCCATCTGCAATAACTTGCCCTTTAATAACTTTTTCCCCAACATTAACAATAGGTTTTTGGTTAAAACTTGTATCTTGATTGGTTCTTCTAAATTTAGAAAGTTTATAAGCCTTAGTACCTGATTTGGTTTTAAGTTCTATATTTTTAGAATCAACTTTTATGATTTCCCCATCTTCTTTAGCAAGGATAGCGGCACGAGAATCTCTCGCTACCAAATATTCCATACCAGTTCCAACAATAGGAGAATTCCCTCTAAGAAGAGGCATCGCTTGGCGTTGCATATTCGATCCCATAAGAGCACGGTTGGCATCATCATTTTCAACAAATGGAATTAAAGCAGCAGATACAGATAATAATTGTAATGCAGATACATCCATCAATTGAATTTTACTAGCAGGAACTAACTCATATTCACCTTTGTAACGCACCCGAGGAAATTCCTCAGTGATTTTGAAAGTTTTACTCATTTCCACATTCACAGGAGCAATATACATATTTTCTTCTTCATTAGCAGAAAGATATACAATTTCTTTGGTAACTTGACTATCTTTTACAACTAAATAAGGTGTTTCAAGAAATCCATAATGATTTACTTTTGCAAAAATAGAAAGTGATACAATAAGTCCAATATTTGGACCTTCGGGAGTTTCGATAGGACATACTCGACCATAATGAGTATAGTGAACATCACGAACTTCAAAACCAGCTCTATCTCTCGAAAGACCACCAGGGCCTAAAGCTGAAAGACGGCGTTTGTGAGTAAGTTCTGAAATAGGATTGATTTGATCCATAAACTGAGATAATTGACTCATTCCAAAGAAATCATTAATAGAAGACATAATTGGTTTGACATTAATAATATTTTGAGGAGACAAATCTTCTATATCTCTTGTAGATAATTTTTCATAAATAGATTTTTCAACAGTGATAAAAGCAACACTAATAGCATCAACAATAAGTTCACTAACACTACGAACACGACGATTACCCAAATGATCCACATCATCAATTGGAGCTTCCTCATTAGAAACAGCAATCAAATGATTAAGAGTTGCAGAAATATCTTCAAAAGAAAGAGTAAATGATTCTAGAAGAGCATCTCTATCTTGCTTGTCAAGTTCTTGATATAATTTCATCACTAATTTGTATCGACCAACTTCACCAAGATCATAATAACGATTATTAAAGAACATATTATTAAGATCACGAACAATCACATCAAAAGGAGCTGCTTCACCTGGATGCAAAATACTATAGATTTTTTTCACTGCTTTTTGGATATTATCTTTTGTGTCATCTTTTTCAAGCGTATTTACAAGAGCTCTATTTTTGAGTAAAGAATCACTGTTAATAATTTTAAGAGACGCAATCCCTTTTTGAAATAGTTGATTGACTGTATTAGGAAAAAGTTTGTCCATCGCTGAAACAATAGGTTTATTTTCATCATCAAGAATTGTTTCACCAACATATTGTCCAACTAACTTGGAAATAGCTTCAGAATCAGAGTTAAGAGAAACATCTGTCATTTCAAAGAAGCGTGCTACGATATCTTCTACAGTCATACCCAAAGAAAGAAGTAATGTAGTTACAAGAACTTTACGACGAGAATCTATACGAACATACATAAGATCTTTTTTACTATCAACTAAAAATTCTAACCAAGAACCTTTTTCAGGAACAATTTTAGCAGCAAACTCTTTGTTTTTAGCACTGAATAAAACACCTGGAGATTTGTAAATTTGATTCACAACAACACGCTCAGCTCCATTAATAATAAAAGTGCCCCGATCTGTCATAATAGGAAAATCACCTATGTAGATATCTTTTTCTTTGATCTCTCCAGTTTTACGATCTATGAGACGAAAAATAACTTTGATAGGTGCACTATATGTGAGATTTTTATCAAAAGCTTCATCTTGAGAATATTTGAGTTCACCAATATCATAGTGAACATATTCAATAACTATATTTCCATCTGTACTTTCAATAGGAAAAACAGATCTAAAAACACCTTCAAGACCTTTTAGTTCCCTTTTATTAGATGCAACACCCTCTTGTAAAAATTCCGCAAAAGATTCTAGCTGTATTGCTAATAAATCGGGAGCTTCCGTTTGAGTTTGAAATTCAGCAAAGGAAACACGCTTGATGATTGGCGCCATAACATTCTCCATATAATTTTAATATTACCAAAAGACTTTAATCATCTTTAGGTTGTGAATCACTCACAAATTTTATAAATAAAAACGTATACATACCCCCATCAAATGATAGGGGTATGTATATAATATGATAATTTAGTATCAATAATAAAGTAAATAGTATGCTATTAGAAAAAATAAAACAATATTATTTAATTTCTACTACAGCACCTGCAGCTTTAAGTTTTTCTGCAATTTGATCAGCTTCAGCTTGTTCAATATCAGCTTTAAGAGGAGTAGCTCCTTTACTTTCAGCCATTTCTTTAGCTTCTTTAAGTCCAAGACCTGTGAGTTCACGGATAGCTTTTATAACTTCGATCTTGCTTGTGCCAGGATCTGTAACAAATACAGATACAGTTGTAGATGCTGCATCTCCAGCATCTCCAGCTCCAGCTGCTGGTGCAGCTGCTACAGTTGCTTGCACATCAAATTCAACTTCAATTTTTTTACGAAGGTCATTTAATTCAAGAACAGTTAGATCTTTAATTAAATCAAATACTTTAGTTACGTTATCAGCCATTTTTTTCTCCTATGATGTAGAAAGTTTCAACTTTCTATGGGGTATTACACTAAAATCACATCTTTTAGTTAAAAGGTAATTTATTATTATTAAGCCTGTTCTTTTTTATTCGCAAGAGCTTCTAAAGTTCCATTGAACATTGAAATCACAGAATTCATTCCACCAGCGATCATAGCGATAATCTCAATACGACCTGGTAGTTTTGAAAGTTCAATGATTTCCGCTTGAGCATATTCAGTTTTTGCTACGACACCAGCTTTAAATCCAAAAAATTGATTTTCTTTTGCAAAATTACCTAATACTCTAAGAGTAGCCATTGCATCTTCTTTTCCAAGGACAATCATAGTTGATTCTTTAAGATGATCATCCATACTTGTGATTTTATTTTCATGCAAAGCATGTTTTAGAAGACGATTTTTTATAACTTGAGCTTTTGAATTGACTGCAAATAATTTTCTACGAAGATCATTCATATTAGCTACAGACAATCCCTGAAAAGAACAAACCGCAAAACCATCAGCTTCAGCAATATCTTTAACAAGAACTTTTGTTAATTCAATTTTATCTGCTTTTTTTAACATTATTTTTCTCCTACACTGTCACTTTTTTATAATCAATACTTATAGAAGGACCCATTGTAGAAGTGAGTGATAATGACTTAATGTATTCACCTTTCAAATCACTTGGTTTATTTCTTATAATCAATTGATGAACAGCTAAGATATTTTCAGTCAATTCTTGCTCTGTTTTAGAACCTTTACCAACAACAATATGAAAGTTACCAGTTTTATCTCCACGAATTTCGATTTTACCAGCTTTAAATTCTTTAACAACACGATCGATTTCTAGCGTTACATTTCCTGTTTTAGGAGAAGGCATTAATTTGCGTCTACCTAAACCAGATGCAACAACTGCCAAACGAGGCATCATATCAGGTGTTGCTACAACAGCATCAAAATCAAACCAACCACCTTTGATTTTTTGAATAAGATCATCTGAACCAATAAAATCTGCTCCAGCAGTTTTCGCACTTGTAGCATGCTCACCTTCAGCAAAAACAAGAACTTTTACTTCTTTACCAACATTATGAGGCATTACTAAAGTATCGCGAATACTATGTTTTTGCTTAATATTAAGATTGTAATGTAATTCAATAGTCTCATCAAATTTTGCATTAGCAAGTTCTTTTATCATTTTTGTCGCATCTTCCAAATTATAAGTTTGAAGTAAATCAAACTTTGTAATATTTTCTAATTGACGTTTTGTTCCTTTATAACGGACACCGTTATGAATAAGTGTACCCATATTAAGCCTCCGTCTCAACGCCCATATTTCTTGCAGTTCCTTCAATAACACGCATTGCTGCTTCTATTGTGAATGCATTCAAATCAGGCATTTTAAGTTCAGCAATCTTACGTACTTGTTCTTTTGTAAGAGTGCCAACTTTGTTTTTATTAGGCTCAGAAGACCCTTTCGGAATTCCAAGCTCTTTAAGGATAAGATTTGACGCTGGGGGGGTTTTTAATACGAATGAAAAAGTTCTATCTGCATAGATAGTAACTTCAACAGGTATTACAAACCCACCTTTATCCTTTGTAGCATTATTAAACTGAGTACAAAAATCCATCAACTTAATTCCCTTTGGTCCTAAAGCGGTACCAACAGGAGGAGCAGGATTTGCCTGCCCAGCTGGAATTTGAAGTTTAACAACACTAGTGACTTTAGCATTAGGGGCTGCCATATATAAAACTCCCAGATTTATCTCATTTTTTTATAATTAGATAATAGTAGAAGCTCCTATACTAATTACAAAAAAATTTAGTTTATTTTTGTTACTTGTTTATATTCTAATTCAACAGGTGTCATACGACCAAACATCTCTACAGAGATCACAAGTGTGCCTTTTTCACCATAAATTTCACCAACAACACCATCAAAATCTTTGAAAGCACCATCATTAATACGAACTTTTTCACCAATTTCCCAAATACTATTAATATTAGATTCATAACCTTTATTAGCTATGTCGCCTGTTTTTTCAAAAATATTTCTAACTTCTTCAAAACTAAGTGGCGCAGGTTTTCTATTTCCACCACCAGCTGTCAAAAACATCCCCACACCACCAATATTTCTAATATCGGCATAAACAGATTTCCAAGCCATTTCATCTTCAGGAAGATCTAATTCTGCTAACACATAACCTGGATACATTTTTTGTTTCTGAATAACTTTTTTATTTCTTTTTTCAACAATAATATCTTCTTCTGGAACACGCACATCAATAAGCACATCTCTAAGCGTGCCTCCATTCTTTTTTTCAAGCAAACGAGAATGAACTTTATTTTCAAATCCTGTTTGAACCTGAATTACAAACCAACCTCTCGCCATTACTTCATCAACTCTTGAAGCCCTAAACGTGATATCACGTCAACTCCAAATAAAATTCCTGAGAAAATCACCACAAAAATACATGTGGCAATAGTAGCACGCACAACTTCATCTTTTGTTGGCCAAGTAACCTTGCGTAGTTCTTCGAAAGAACCTTTAATCATCTCTACAATGTTTGCCATATTACACCTTACATCTATTTTTATCGCACATTAACTCAAGTGAAAACTCAGGGTAGGGGGGACTCGAACCCACAACACACGGTTTTGGAGACCGTTGCTCTACCATTGGAGCTACTACCCTAGATATATAAAATTACTTTATTTCTTTGTGAATTGTATGCTTACGTTCACGAGAACAATACTTTTTGAGTTCAAGTTTTGTTCTCTCTTGAACCATTTTTTTCGTTTTAGTTGTTGTATAATTACGCTCTGCGCAACTTTCACATTCTAATGTAACAATTAATGACATAATAAGCTCCTTTATTAAGTACTAGCCCACAATCGGAATTGAACCGATGACCCCTTCCTTACCATGGAAGTGCTCTACCGACTGAGCTATGTGGGCATTCTTAAAATTAATCTACAAGAATAGACTTTGGTAAAAATTATACATGATTTTCACTAAAATGTCAATCATTTTAAAAAAAAATTCACAGTACTGCACTTGCATTACAATACTTGTGTTTAGATATTTTTTATTATATAATTAAAATAAAAAATATATTATTATTATATATATTTATAAAGAGTGTTCCATGATTAGAAGTTTTACCCCACAAGATATACCTGATTTTCCTAATATAAAAATATTATCTCACACTAAAAACAAAATATCCAAAGATTATTTATTAATAGAAAGACCACCTTTCATCTCTGTATTTATCAACATTGACAATCAATACGGTATTTTTATAGAACAATATAGACCTATTATTGATAAGATTACGCTAGAAATACCTATGGGGAAAATAGAAAAATTCGATTTATCTATAGAAAGTGCATTAATTAGAGAATTACAAGAAGAGTGTAATTTGTTTTTAGGAGAAGAATCTTCATTTTTATTAGTAAAAAATATCAACACAAAAGCTATAGAAAAACTAAGCTTTACGAATTGTGTCATAACAGCAGAAACCCCGAACTATCTTAGTCCAGGGTTTTCAACATCTCAACAGTATCCTTTTTTGATATCTCTATCAAGCTCATCCAAGAATATTTCTCATATTTTTGACGATTATATACTTTTTTCTCAAGAAACAGATCTAAAAGTACATCTAAAAAAATTAAATCAAGGATTATTCTATCAATTAGATGGTCTAAGTCGTTATTATTTGATCAGTTTTTTGTATCAACAAAGCTTATAAATTTTTTTGTTTGTTAGTATTACATCCATAGAAATATCATACTTATCTTTAGGTAATACATCCAACATATCTTCTTCATAACATACTCCTATTTTTAAGATAGGTGATGTTTTACAGAAAAATCTATCATAAAAACCCATTCCATAACCCAATCGAACACCTTGTTTATCAAAAGCCAAACCAGGTACAAAAATAACATCTATTACTCCCCTATATTCTAAAGTCATAGGTTCTAAAATATCAAATTTTCCCTGTTTGAGATCATCATAAGTATTAAAAAAACAAAAAATCATTTTTGTAGAAGAAATTACTTTGGGTAATAATACTTGAATATTGTTAGCCCAAGCATATTCCCACAAAAGTGTTAAATCCAATTCATTTTTGATAGGATAATAAAACGCTACTACAGAATTTGTTACTAAAAAATTCCTAGATAACAAAGAAATTTGCTGTTTGGCATCAATAATAGTATTATTATTTTTAGATATACGTTGATTGAGAAATGTTGATCTTAGTTGATTTTTGTTCATTAGTCAATCCATTAACATTATATTCATCCGTATGACATTCAAATTTTTCTTTGAGTACTGCAGCATCTTCATATCTTTCTTCATCCACAGCTAAAATCATATCTTGAATAACATTTTTAATCTGAATAGATTTTTGAAATTGCTCAGCTTGATCAATTAACTCCGATACTAATAACTCATGCTCTGTATCTACAGCGTAATCAAGTATTAATAATGATTTATCCAAAAAGATTGGTATATTATTTTTCAATGCATAGAGTAAACCTTCTTCCCATGTATCATAATCATTTGATTCTAAAGTGTGTAATATAGCTTTCATCTGTCTATTATCTTTAGATAAAATACAAAAATTTTGATTTGTATCTTCATTATAATTGTAAATACTATATTCATTTTTTAATTCATTACATAGCTCTTGTACAAATTTGTTTGTTATTTTTTGATAAAAAGCACCTTCTGAAGTTTGAAAACACACGATAAAGTTAGAATCTTCAGAGATGATATTCATATATTCTATAAGAATCATATTTTCCTCTTAAATATTATTTAGAATTTTTAGGTATAATATTAACAATTTTAATAAAATTCTTAATATTCCTTAATACTGATAATATATTAGAGCCCCTTTAATTGATTTTATATTATTTATTCATTATTATATTTGGTAAAACTTGCATTTCTGTCACTTTTCCATTTAAGCCTGATAAATCAGAATGTTTTAGTAACCACACAACAGCAGCAATATATTCCTGTGCAGATTTGAATATTTCTTTTACAGTTTTTCTGTACAATATTTTAGATTCTGCACTTATAGCATCCAAAAGTATTTCATTCCAATTACCAACCATTTCTTTAGAGGTGCCTTCAGAAGTAATAATTTGTGTTAACAAAATATCAAATTGTTCAAATACCGATAAAAGATTCTGTCTTACCATAAATGAATTACGAGATAATTCTTTTTCTTGTTTGTCACTATATTTTTTTTCACCTTTAACATTCTCTACTATTACTATCGTTCGTAATAAACGTAAATAATCATTTACTAACTCATAAAATTTATGTAATTGATTAGTTAACATTTTGATTTCTTTTTTAGCATCAAAGCGTCCTGTTTTACCACCAGGAACAACATAAAAATTCATCTCATTCCATAGGTTATACTCTTTATCAAAATAATCCACCAATACATAAGCATAAAACAACTGATCTGTTGGAGAAAAGAGAGAGCGTAGATCTTTTGTATCTTCAAAAGATGTTAAATACTGCTTAAAATCAATTCTTTCTGCAATAAACATTGACCCGTTTTTAACAATTTCTGATGGAAATATTCCCAATTCATTACTCTCATCCTCTTCAGGTACATCTAGAAAACCTTTCTGTTCATAAAATATTTTTAACTCAGTACTCAATTGACCTATTTTTACAATAGAATTTGAAGTAAGATTCAAAAATTCTTCCAATGTTTGTGGTGTTTTCTTATTGTTGTATCTTACTAAATAGTAATTAACTAATTCTTCAAGCCAAATATACCACTCTATCCATATTAAGAAAAAAACATCATCTATTTTTTTTCTTGTATAACTAAGGTTAATTTTTTGCTTGAAAAAAATTTCATATTGTTCTGCTATCAAATGAACTGCCATTTGCATATATTTGTAATAAGTATAAAAAGTATATAAGCGACTATATATTAATTTCAAATATGTTTCAGATTTATTTACAGATGCAGGCATCGTGTTTTTTAAATCTTCAAACCATTGATCATCAAGCATATGATAAGTATGATACGCTAATTCATATTCATAAAGTAACTGTTGTTGAGCTATATACTCTCGGAAATCTAAAGATTCTTTTGTTGTTGTTTTAAAAACAGGGTCTAATATAACTTTTAAAACAGATACATCTACATAAACTTTTTTTAAAGTCATATCTGTAAATTTTTGAGAAAAAATTGTTGCTCTAAAATTAAAAATATTTGCAAATGTGCATGTCAAACGCACTAAGAAAACATGAAAATTGGAAACTTGCTTCTTTCCTTTTTGAGATTTTTTTTGTGTTGTACCTTTAGACATACTAACTTGAGCTTGTGTACTACTAAAAGGATTTGAACTTTCTCTATTAGGTCTTATATTATGTTCTTCAATTTTCACAATATCCTGCAATTTATTTGGTTTACTAGAATTCAGATTTGGATTTTGATTTGAATTAAAAGTATTATGATCCATTGAAACAACTTTTCCACCAACAGATTGGAATTTTTTAAATAGGTCTTTTTTTACATCACCATCCATATCTGTAATATTTAATCTTGATTTGATCTTATCTGATTTATTTTGTTCTTTCATTTTTTTCCCATAATATTAGTATATTTATACTTTTATTTTCTTTTATATGTTTTTTGAGATCATAACACCATCTAATAAAATATGTGGTGTGAATAATGAATTTTCTTTATGGATTTTATTTTCTAACATAGGAATATTTTTTAATAATTCAAAAACATTCCCTGAAAGCATAATATCTTTCACTTTACCTTTGAGTTGACCATTCTCAATTAAATATGCTGTTTCAGCTAATACAGAAAAATCTCCTGCCATCATATTAGATTGCCCCTCACCTAAAGACATAATCAACATCAATCCATAATCAACAGAAGCGATCATCTCTTCTAAAGACGAGTCACCTATTCCTAAAATTCTATTGGATAATGCTGGAGTAGGCAATGCTAAAGAACTTCTAGAAGCATGACCAGTTGTTTTGGTATTCATTTTTTTTGCAATTGTACAATCATAAATAAAATTTTTAAATATACCCTTTTCAATAATATTTAATTTTGCTCCTATCGTTCCTTCATCATCAAAAGGTGCTGATGCACCTCCATGATGATAATACGGATCATCAATAAAAGTAAACTTTTTATCAAACATCTGCTCATCGACTCTATTGGCAAATAAAGATAATTCTTTGTATAGTGTCTTCCCATTTATAGCTATTTCTATAGGAGATAATAACATATCGACAGAGGATGGTGCGAAAATAACGGGCATTTTTCCTGTTTTTTTCAAAATAGATGCTTGTCTTGATCTTTCCAATCGTTGTTTTAATTCTGTCAAAATAAAAGTAAAATCATAATTATCATCATAAAAAGTTTGAGATTCATACATTTCCAAAAAAGACTCATCATCAGCTAATTCAAACAATCCACCATAAATTGATAACGAAGAAGTTTCGTATTCTCCCACAAAACCGCTAGTATTATTTAAAAATAATTGAGAACAATTATTTTGTGCTCCTGTAGAGACTTTGGCTTGTGGTGCAAATTTTTTAATTTCACTTAATAATTCACCAGAAATATCTTTTAATTCACTTTTATTATACTGTATATTTTTATCACTGTAAAGCCAATTTATGGTATTATAATTATTATTATCAGGAAGCTCTATATCCAGAGATTCTCCAAAAATCGCTGATTCTTTGGCATTTTTTATCATTATATCTGTATGATCAGGATTGTTAACACAAGCATTCCCGACTTTACCATCATCAAAAAGTCGACAATACACAGCAGAATAGGAAACATCATCTATAGAATGTAATTTATCAAAATCAAATGCCAAGGACTGTGAATAGGAAACTTGACCAACAACATCACCCTTGTGTATTTTTTGTACAGAATCTTGAACTGCTTTTTTCACTGTATTTTCATGTTTGTATATACGATTGATCACTACTCCTCCCTGGAAATTAATGAATATGTTAGCATTATTTTTTATTATTGAAACAAGTATATTCCTATTCCACCTGCTAATGTTCCAAACCATATATGATCATTTTCTCTTGTAATTGTTGTAATATCCAATCCTGGAAGTCCATCACTTAATCCAAAATAAGTCCATTTTTTCTTTTTCATATCAAAAATGCTTACCCCAGAACTTAATGTTCCTACCCAAAGTTTGTCATCCATTAATAATAGACTTTCTATATAATCAGATTTTATTTCTGTTTTTCTATATTCTTTGAGTATTTTCCCTGTTGTTTTATGAATCTTCAACAAGCCTTGTCCATAAGTACCTATCCATAAAATATCAGGATCTGTATCTCTAATAATAGTTTTAGCTGATATTTTTGGTAAAAAAGATTCTGTTTTTCCATTTCTGTATACCAACACTCCCTGCTCTGGTGTTGCTATATATAAATCTCCATCAACATGTAATATATCTAAAACACTATGATAAGGAATAATATTTTCCCAACTAATACCATCTTTACTACGAAATACCCCTTTAAATAAAGTTGATACATAGTAATAAAAACCATCATGAGAAATTGTTTTTAATTTGTTATTTTTCATTGCTGGAACACTATGCCATTGAGAATCTGATTTATCATAATACCCTAAGCCAGAATGTGTCGCTATCCATACTTTGTTATTTTGTACTAAGATATCTCTTACATAATTAGAAGGTAGTTTGGTATTACGAGCATTAAAAATATCTAGTTGAAACATCGATCTACTAAAACGAGCCACAGCTCCTGACCACATTCCTATCCACACGTCATCACCATCAAACTCTAAAGCACTAATAGCATTATCTGGCAAGAATTCTAATCGAGAAAAATAACGCCACACTACTCTTCTTTTGAGATAAAATATATCTTTAGAAAGAATATGATTTCCCTTAAGTTTGGCTAATTCTTCTATTGATCTATTGATATAAAATAAAGCTTCAGAGCGTTTTTTCTGAGCATATAAAAAAAATGAAGCTTTGTAAGCTGCTTCGACTTTAATAGCTGTTTCTTTGTCTATAGATTGATAAGATTTAATATATAACACTAACGATTGATTTGTAAGATTTCGTATCATTATTCTATTAGCAGCATCTAAATAAGCTTTAGAAAAATTTAGCTTATGAAAAGATTTCGGGCTTAATTCTATCCATGTAGTTAATAAGTCAATATTTTGTTGCTCTGATAAATCTAACATAATATCTACTAATTCAAATTGTACTATCTGTCGATTTTTGATTTGTTCAAAAGTTACTGTTGCATAATTCACACTATGAAATACAAAAAATATTCCAAATACGACTATATGGCGTGTATTCATCTATTTCTCCTAAAACATAATATTATATTATCGGTATATATTGTATTTAATTAATATAAAAGAAATGGCTTATTTTTAGACTATAAAGAAAATATATTGTATAATATCAGTATATTTGATGTTAGCAGGGCAATTTATGATTAATTATATCAAAAAAATCATTATTAATCAACATTGTATTTCTTGTAAATCCAAAGATACAGAGCCATACTACCATATCTGTCCAAAGTGTATTGATTCATTGACAGTAATGAAAACGTTGAAAAATATTTGTCCTTTGTGTCATAGCACTTGGATAGAAAAAGATATTTGTCAAAATTGTTTTAACAAATCACCGCTTTGGCAGAATATACATACTATATATTCTTATAAAAACAATCATATCAAACAATTATTGCATCTATACAAATTCAAAGATTCATCTTTAGCAGAACATGATCTTGTTGCATTAATAAAACCACATATATCGCTTTTTAAAGATTATCATTTTATTATCACTCCTTGTAGTATTCCAACATACAAACGATTAGGCTATAATCCTGTAACAAGAATTATACAAAAATTAGATCTTGAATTTTCAGAATCATTATCTAAAAACCAAACATTTACAACCAAACATTTAAAAAGACAAGAAAGATTGCAACCAACAGCTGCAATGATATTTCAAGCTGAAAAAATAAATACTGCTAAAAAAATTGTAATTGTAGATGATGTGTTCACTACAGGTTCTACGATTACTCAGGCGTCACTAGCTTTACAATACCATAATCTTATGTATTTTGACATTTTATGTTTTTTTAGAAGCTAAATAAAATTATTGTTATATATATATTATTTTTCAAAAATACCGAAAATATATATTAAAAGAATTATTTGTAGGTAACATAGACCTTATGGATTTTAACAAAATATTTGATACTTATTCTAACGATATTGATACTCCCAAGCGCTCTAATGAATTTGCAGAAATTCCTCCTATGCCTGCAAATATTTTACAAAAAGTAAAAACATTTATTCAAAATTTTGATAGTAACAAAGAGCCCGATAATTCTGTAGATGATATTACAACAAATACTGACCCTATCACAGAAGAAACCTCTGCTTCAAGTGTTCCAGATAATATTTTGGATGTTCTTACTCAACTAGACAAACCTCTTGATCTTTCCTTTGATAATCCTCCTGAGGATATCAATACAGAAAATTCTATTGACGATGACTCTGACTTCGATAATCCTCTTGACAATGATAACTCTGACTTCGATAATCCTCTCGATAATGATGACACCGACTTCGATAATCCTCTCGATAATGATGACACCGACTTCGATAATCCTCTTGACAATGATAACTCTGACTTCGATAATCCTCTCGATAATGATGACACCGACTTCGAT
>JAGUQW010000006.1 GCA_030154445.1 Spirochaetota bacterium
ATACTCTTTAGGGGGGAAAGTAGGTACTACCAGATTTTTATTTTTTTTATTTATTTGATATGTGAATATTGGAATATATAAAAAAAATAAAAATTTATAACTTATATGATATGAAAAACCACCTGTATAAGGTGGTTTTTTTTTGTGCTAATATGAAAAATTGAAGACAAGCAATATTTTCTTTTGTTATGTATTGTGAATGAGATAGAAGTATGTTATACTTTATATTCAAAAGGAGTGCGAATGAATTATCTATATCCATTATGTTTTATTAGCATTTCTTATCTCTGCCGTGATGATTGGTATATTCTTGCCATAACTACTCTTTATTAAAAAAAATATCCTTCGCTCTCTTGTGTTCTTGGTCTGTTAACTTATTATTGTTAATAATATATAAATATTTTGGAGAATATTATGAATATGGAAAGAATAGGTATAAGTGTTTCTATTTTAGGAGCAATAATAATGGCAATTTTTGGTTTAACAATGGCTTATTTAACCAAATCTGATGCTATTTTACTAGATGGAATGTTTAATTTATTATCGGCTTTTTTGTCTGTTGGAAGTTTAATAATTTCTATGTTTGTTACAAAAGGTTATACAAAGCATCACCCTATGGGCTTTTATGCCTATGAATCTTTTATGATTTTTATTAAAGGACTTTTTATTTTAGGATTAGTCGTGATGTCTTTGCATAGTAATATCACCGTATTATTATCGGGAGGTAGAGATCCTAATATCGTAGGAATGATTACTTATGCTATACCTGCGTTGTTGATAAATTTGTTAACCTTAGTAGCTTGTTATCTAACACATAAAAAAGCAAAAACAGAATTATTATATGCAGAGTTTTCTGCCTGGAAATTGAATGCGCTTATTACAGGAGTAATAGTTATAGCATTAGTGATAGTTTTCTTTTTAAAGAATACTTCTTTTGGATGGATAGATCGTTATATTGATCAAGTGTTAGTGATAGTTTTATGTATATTAACGATTACAGATCCTATTAACCTTATCAAAAATTCTTTTAAAGAATTAATGTTAAGAGCTGTAAATAATACATTTACAGAAGATATTAACTTATTAATAAAACAACAATTCAAATCTGATAGTTTTAATTTGGAAGATATATCTGTATCGAAGCTTGGAAGAGGCACATGGATAAGTATAGATCTTAGTGTTTTGGATAAGACTTTATCTTTAGAAGAATACATCAACTTTCAAAATAGTATTAAAAAAATATTCTCTCAAAAATATTCTAATATTGAAGTCTTTTTTAATTTTATATAAACATTATAAAATTAGAAACAGATTTATGCTTGTGAATTATATTATTCATGATATACTAAAATATAAGGAGAATATATTATGAAAATATTAATAATAGTAATATTGTTGTTATCAGGTTGTGGCAAACAAAAAAATGAATTCTTAATATCAGAAAAATTGTGGAATGAAATTTTTCCACAAAGATGGGGAGTTGGTGAAGAATGGAATAAAGTATATCCAATATTAGATATTTACTATCCTGCAATGAAAGTAGATTTTTTTTCTTATAAAAATTTTATAGCAGCATTAACAGAATTAAAATCTATTAAATTAAAAGAAATTGCTTCTAATGGAGTAGTTAAAGTTTTTAGAATAGATATGAAATCTAAAAATCTAGAATGGGAACTATTATACACTTATAGTGGCTTAGGTACTTATGAGAAAGAAATTAATTTTGATCATTTTATTAATAAACCAGGAGCTACTAAAAAGGATCGTTTAAGAGAATTAGCTGCTTTTTTAGGAAATATTTCCCACGAAACAGGTGAAGGGAAAGATACAAGTGCTATGGCTTTATTTTATAGAGAAGAGTTGTTTTTTGAAAGATTTCCAGATTGGGGTATGCCAGGGCATAATTATCAAGATATTACCTTTACTAATTTTCCTCCATCACAAGAACCTTGTTTATATGTAGAAGGTTCTCAAAAATATGGTGAAGTGCGATTTCCTATGAAATCATATCATGGAAGAGGTCCTATTCAATTATCTTGGAATTTTAATTATGGAGCAATGAGTGCAGCTGTTTTTGGAGATAAAATGATTTTGTTAGACAATCCTAATAAATTATTAGAAAATGGGAAATATGCTTTTATGGCTGCTATTTGGTTTTGGATGTTTCCTCAAAATCCAAAACCTTCTGCTCATGAACTGATGTATCAACAAACATTTATACCAACTCATTTATCACAATGGGGTTTTGGGCACACTATTATAATTATTAATGGTAATATTGAAGGAGACGCTGTTGATCAAGGTATAGAAGTGAAAGATCAAACAGTAACTCGTCGCATTATGTTTTATAAAAAATATGCTGATATTTTTGGGATAGATGTTGGTGTTAACGGTGAACAATTAGATACTAAGGGAATGATTGCTTATTAATTTTCAAAAAGATGAAGAAATTATCTAATTATTTAAAGCTCTCTGGATTATTCTAGAGAGCTTTTTCTATTTTAAATTAAGATATTTTTGTGAATATGATAATAAAATTGTGTCTAGATATAATAATTTTTCAAATAATTCCGAAAATTATAAAGGGCGTTTCTAATTATTTTAGAAAGCTTCTTTAATAAAAGAGGTAATTATGATAGAAATGGTAACTTCTGTAAAAACACAAGCTTTGTCTCAAAAAAAACATCAGTCGAAACTTTCGGCTAATAATACATTTCAAGATCAATTAGATAAATCAATTTCTAATCAAAAAAATCTTTCAGAAGAATTACGAGAACAAAAAATATATGATAAAAAAAAAGAATTAGAATCTTTGAAAACAAAAATAAAAGCTTTGAAAGACGAAAAAAATGAAAGTTTGGACGCTAAAGAACATAATAAATTATTAGAAACCCTTGCTCCTTTAGAAGAATTGTTAGATTTTTTACAGAATATGATCGAAAATGTTGATTCTGTAGAAGAATCATCTGTAATTAAATCAAGTACAGAATCTGTGGATTTGTTAACATGGATAGACACTGTAACAAACTTTATAGAAATTTCTGCTGACGAGATTTCTAGTACAGGTGTTTTAAATGATACTAGTTATTTTTCGGCACAAAAATTTTCTTTTTTATTAGAAAATATAGATGATCAGCCTGATCTATTATTACAAAAAAATGATCTAACGACTATGAATACAATGATGAATATTTTTGTTGAATCAAATAATATTATTAATAGCTCTATTCAAGACGAGATACTTATGACAGCAATGCTAAATGAAATGGAAGTGATTGAGCCAAGTAAATTAGACATAAGTCTTTCTGAAGAAAATATTTTAAAAAAAGATCTTACAATGAAATCTTCAGAATTTAATATGAATAAAGATGATTCCTCTGATAGTGATCCCAATAATATAGAGCAAAAATTAGCTATTAAAGATCTAAGAACAAAAAGTGCTAATCCATTAAATGAAGCAGTAGAACAATCTTTTAGTTTAGAAAATATAGATAATGTAGTAATAGCTACAGAAGCCGAATCTACAACTAATACAGAAATACAATCTTCAAAAAATTCTATTAACAATGAACACACGACTATTGCTCAAAAATTATATACTTCTTTGTCATCTTCCGTGTCAAGAGTTCAAGTAGAAGCTTTGATGCAAAATATGGCAGGTAGAATGTCCATCTTATTACAAGATGGTAAAAATGAGCTTAGGATGAAATTGACCCCTCCAGAACTAGGTCAAATGAAATTATCATTTATTACACAAGATAATATTATGGTAGGAAAAATAGTTGTTGAAACCTTAGAGGCGAAAATTTTTTTTGAGCAAAATTTGGATAATCTTAGAGAAAGTTTAGCACAATCTGGGGTGAAACTGGGAAATATAGATATTGATTTGGGATCGCAAAGTGATTTTTCTTCTGATATGAAAGATGAATCAGAGGGTTTTTTGCAAGCAGTTAGAACAAAATCATTAGATAATAATATAGAACAACAAACAGAACGAAAATCAATGGTGCGTGATTTGTTAGTTGATTTCACGGCTTAAATAATAAAGAATCTTACTTAGGGAATTAAGAAAGAGAAAGGAGCAAAATATGATTGGTGCAGTAGCAAGTGGTTTACCAACGACTATTTCAGATATGGATAAGAGAGTCTTGGATCAAAATATAAATACTTTTAACACACAATTAAAAGAAACTCAAAAAATAGTGAGTAAAAACTCTCTTGGAGAAGCAGATTTTCTCACCTTATTGGTAACACAATTAAAAACACAAGATCCAACCAAACCAATGGATGATAAAGCTTTTATTGGTCAAATGGCACAATTCACTTCTTTAAAACAAATGAGTTCTGTAGCTGATAATCTCAAAAATTTCACTAAAGAATTTGATTTTACAAAATCAGTATCCTTAGTGGGTAAAGATGTTGTATGGACTGATGAAATGGGTAATATGAGTGAGGGAAAAGTTGATTCAGTTCTTATGAAAGATGGATTTAGCTATCTTAAAGTAAATAATCAAACAGTATCACTCAAAGAAATTACAGAAGTCAAAAACACAGAATCAGCTCTTATAAAAGCTACAGCAGAAAATTTACCAGAAAAAAATAATGAAACAGTCTCTTTTAAAGAAAATATTGAAAAAGCTACAGTAGAAATTAGTGCAGAAGAAAATTTACTAGAAGATTAGTATTCATATAAATAATAATTTAGAAAAATAAAATATGGTAGAATAACTACCTATGGAGAAATTTAATGTTAAGATCATTGTATTCAGGTGTATCAGGTCTTCAAAATCATCAAACAAGAATGGATGTTATTGGTAATAATATTTCCAATGTGAATACCACAGGTTTTAAAAAGAGTCGTGTAACTTTTCAAGATATTTTATCACAAACAACATCTGGTGCTGCTAAGCCATCAGAAACTCGTGGTGGTGTCAATGCGAAACAAGTTGGTCTTGGTATGAGTGTGGCCGCTATTGAAACACTAATGACTCAAGGTTCTATGCAAACAACAGGTAAAAATACAGATATAGCTATTACAGGTGAAGGATTTTTTGTTGTTCAAGAAGGTGATCAAACATTCCATACAAGAAATGGTAATTTTATGCTTGATAGGGATGGAACTCTTGTAAACTCTAATGGTATGAAAGTTCAAGGTTGGACATCTGAACTTTATCCAACAGGAGAATACATGATTGATACAGCAGCCCCTGTGGGAGATTTGAAAATAGAACCGGGTCAAAAAGTAGAAGCTAAAGAAACTGCTGGTGTGAAATTTAGATCAAATTTAGATGCTAATTCTGCTATATTACCAGAAACAGCATCTGCTGCTGAAAATATGTTAGCAACGCATGGTACTTCTATTGATATC
The DNA here is from genome assembly GCA_030154445.1 of Spirochaetota bacterium. Classification (NCBI taxonomy): domain Bacteria; kingdom Pseudomonadati; phylum Spirochaetota; species Spirochaetota bacterium. The sequence continues at coordinate 5,369 of JAGUQW010000006.1, forward strand.
TTTGATCCTTACGGAAATAATATCAGATTATCTTCTAATTTTAAAAAAAATGAGTTGAATTCATGGCAAATGTCTTTAGCTATGACTAATGAAGATGGTACAGTATTAGAAAATGTTCAAGTTAGTATTAATGGTGCGAAATTAGATACAAATAATGTTTTAGATCTTTCTTTTAATACTAATGGAACATTAGCTGGAGCTACAGAAGCTGCTGGAGCTGCTGGGGATACTCTACAAGAAGGGCAATTAGTAGCAACTGTTACTTACGATCATCCTGATGGAACACAACAAAGTTTCAACTTAGAGCTTGGAGAGGTAGGAAGTGTTAAAAATTCTATTACTCAATTTGCATCACGCTTTACAACAGAAGCTTATTTCCAAGATGGAAATACTATGGGTTATATGGAAAGTTTCAATATCGATGATACAGGTGTTATTACCGGAGTAATGGATAATGGTGTTCGTCGTCCTTTAGGTCAATTAGCTATGTCATCATTTACTAATGCTGCAGGTCTTGAAAAAGTTGGTAACTCCTTATATATGAGTTCTAATAACTCTGGAGATGCTATGATAGGTGAATCTGGATTGATGGGAAGAGGTTCTTTATTTGTTGGAGCTTTAGAAATGTCTAATGTGGATCTTGCTGAATCATTTACAGATATGATAGTAACAGAAAGAGGCTTTCAATCTAATTCAAGAGTTATTACAACAAGTGATAACATGCTTCAAGAAATATTATCTCTCAAGCGTTAATAAATTTTATAGTACAATAACAAGTGTTATTTTGTAATAATAGGAATATATATGATAGAGTTAACACGATTAAATGATACAAAAATAAGTATAAATCCTTATCAAGTAGAAATGATGGAGAATAACCCAGATACTGTTATTATAATGAACTCTGGAAAAAAATATCTAGTAAAAGAAAAACCAATCGACATAGAAAAGAAGTTTTCAAATTTTTTAGCTGGAAGTATTTATAAGGCTATTGTTCACTCTAAAGGGATAGTCGATAAAAAAATATCTCTATATGGTACGGAAGAGAAAGGGGAGTAAACTATGGAAAAAGGATCAATAATAGGCATTTCATTATGTGCTATCTTAATGTTTGGTGGAATGTTTATTTCTGCTGGATCTTTAAGCCCATATTGGGATTTGACTTCAATTTTTATTACTATTGGAGGGTCAATTGGAGCAACTTTACTTGCTAATCCATGGGGAACTTCTATAAAAATGGGTGCATTATTTCAATTAGCAATGAAAAATCCTGAAAATGAAGTAAGATCATTGATTGATACATTATTAACTTTTGGTGAAAAAGCTCGTAAAGAAGGAGTTTTGTCATTAGAAGATGATGTTTCTGAAATTCCAGATCCATTTTTACAAAAAGCAATTCGACTTGTTGTTGATGGAACAGATCCAGAAGTTGTAAAAAGAATTATGTATAATGAATTAGACAAATTAGATACGCGTCATCAAAGCTATTCACAATTATTTGCAGATTGGGGAGCTTATGGTCCAGCTTTTGGAATGATTGGAACATTGGTAGGACTTATTGCTTTACTTGGAAATCTTTCTGATACAGCCGCGTTAGGTTCAGGTATGGCGGTAGCTTTAATTACAACAATGTATGGATCTATTCTTGCCAATTGGATTTGTATACCTATAGCATCAAAATTAAATGTTAATAATAGTGGTGAGGTGCTCATGAAAGAAATTATTCTTGAAGGGGTACTTTCTATACAAGCTGGTGATAATCCGGCTATTCTTCGTGAAAGATTGAATTCATTCTTAGGTGCTAACGAAAGACGCGGAGATAGTGTAGAAGAATAAGCAAAATATTAAAGAGGCATAATTATGGCTGAAGGTGAAAAAAAATGTCCCAAGTGTACAATTGGTGCTCCTGCTTGGATGGCAACTTATGGAGATATGGTTACCTTACTTCTTACATTTTTTATTGCTCTTATGGGAACACAAGTGCCGGAAGGTCAACAAGTTCAACTTATTTTATCAGCCTTTGATGGAAGTTTAGGGAATCTTGATGGAGGAAATACTCTTTCTCAAGGAGTTCTCGCAGATATGGGTGCTAGTGTCGAGAGTTTACCTTCTTCTACACAAGGAAAAGGACTTGCTCGCCATATTTTACAAGTTTCTGATTTGTTCAAACCTGAGATTAAATCTCAAAAAGTGCGGATTGATGAAACTAGTAAAGGCTATAAAATTACTCTTGCTAGTGATTTCTTTTTTCAACCATCTTCTGCTACTATTGATTATGTAGAAGGAGTCTCATTATTAAGAAAACTTGCAGGCGCTTTACAACAAGGATCTACCAATAGTAGATTGGAAGTAATAGGCCACACAGATGCTGGAGCAATTCCTCCTATATCAAAATTAGCCGTTCGATATCCATCAAACTGGGAATTATCTGCAGGAAGAGCAGCAACAATAGTTCGTTATTTCATAGATTTTGGTTTAGCTCCTGAAAGATTTTTTGTAGAAGGTCGAGCTGAATACGAACCTCTTGAATCTAATAATACACCTGAAGGTAGAGCTTATAATAGACGCGTAGAAATTTATGTAACTGTTGACAGAGATAGATAAATTTTAGTACAATATAAGTAAATAGAGTGCTTAAAAAGGATGAGTTCATTATGAATGAAATTAAAGATTTAATTATTGTTGGTGCTGGACCAGCAGGTATGACAGCAGCTCTTTATATAGCTCGTACTGGGAAATCTGTATTACTTTTTGAAAAACTAGCAGCAGGTGGACAAGCTGCGTTAACGCATAGTATCGACAATTATCCTGGATTTGAAGAAGGGATTAATGGTATGGATTTGTCTGATAAAATGCGTCAACAAGTAGAACGATTTAATGTGATTTTTGAATATGATAGTATAGAATCTATTTCTCAAGATACTAATACTAAAATTTATACGGTTATCTCAGGAATGGGTAATTCTTTCCATGCCAAATCTGTCTTGATTACTTCTGGGACAACATCCAAACGACTTGGGGCAAAAGGAGAAGATAAATTTTTTGGAAGAGGAATAGGAACTTGTGCTGTATGTGATGGTGCTTTCTACAAAAATAAAATTGTTGCAGTAATTGGTGGTGGAAATTCTGCTCTTGAAGAATCATTGTATTTAGCTGATATAGCAACAGAAGTATATATTATTCATAGACGAAAAGAATTTAGAGCGGATCAATTCATACAAGATAGAGTCAAAAATCATCCCAAAATCAAACTCATTACAGATACAGTGGTAGAAGAATTTGTTGGTGAACAAAAACTAAATAAATGTATTGTTAAAAATATAATAACAAATAATGTGACTGAATTAATACTTGATGGTGTTTTTTTATATGTAGGATTAGATGCGAATACAAGTTTTCTTGATTCTCAATATAAAGACAAAAGTGGATTTATTGTTGTTGATATGGATAATAGAATAAACAAAAATGGTTTGTTTGCTGCAGGCGATTGTTGTGCAGGTACTATAAAGCAAGTTATTATAGCTTGTGGAGATGGAGCAAAATCTTCTTATAGTATTAATAAATATCTCAGTGAAATATAAAATAAATTAAAAAAAAGCCTTATTACTTTAGATAATAAGGCTTTTTTTCACCTTGCCATAATTATATTATTGTAGTATAATTATAATAATAAATATAAAGATAAAAGGAAATCAACAATGATACAACGGTTACAAAAATATTTTGTTCTAATGTATTTAATGATATTTTTAAGTGCTGCTCAAGATATTTCTGATATAGCACTAGATGTAGTACAAAATGTTACAGGTACATCTAATTATATAATTTCAGAACTAGATATTAGTAATATAGAAAGTACCCCTATAGTTACAGAAGAATTAAATAATACACCAAACAAGGATTTACTAGAAGGTGAAGTGCCCTTGATGATGAAGGAATTTCAAAATATTATGTCTCTCTATAATAAATCTCCATCTGATGTTTTACAAAAAATAGATCTTTATCGAAGACTATTAGTTCGGCTAAATAAAATGGAAGTTAATACGGAGTTTCTTGTTGGGCAGAGAGATTTGATGAAGAGTACTCTTCGTTATCGCTTGGGTATCAAAGAGACAGCGGATAAAGATGTTCATCGATTAGTTGTAACTTCTAAAATAGCTAGTGTTAGAGAAGATGCTATAAAAATGTTGATATCTTTTGCTTATACAGATGGAAACAAACAAAAAATAGAATCTTTTATGAAATCTTATGGATCTTTTGTTAGTTCTGAAATAAATGCTTATGCAGATATTATTGTATTATCTCTTGAAAATAAAAATACTATAGAAGAGTCTAATTATTTGTTAGAAAATATAGTGTTAGCCCCATTATTATCTTTTGAACACGATGGTTTTAGTATACGTGTATTAAATAATATTCAAGATAATTTATCAGTTCTAGATCTTCACAAATCTATTAATTTTTCATTATATAATGAAAGGACAGACATAGCATTATATTTGATGAGAATCCTAATCAAAAAACAAAATGTTGATCACAACACTTTAGTTACATGGAGTCAAAAATTAGGTTCTTATGAAAGGGATCTTTTTGAATTTGTTAAAATTTATCAAGGTAGATCTAGTGTTTATAAAGAATATGTAGAATTTTACCAAAATCGAATAATTGCCAAAAACAGAGGAAGGCAATTCCATCGCAGATTGTATGCTTATAGAGGGGAAAGTAAAGCACCTTATAATTCATCCATGTCGCAACAAATACTTGATGAGTATGTGAAAGGTTCTGTTGAACCAGAGTATTTAGAGAAAAATGCAAAGAGATCTTTTAGAAATTTTCTTGCTTATAAAAAATATGATATTCTTATTAGCTCAGCTCAACAAATGCGTGAAAAAATGGGTGTTGACAATATTTCTCCTTATATTAATTTTTGGGAATCGTATTCTCTTCTTAAACAAGGGTATACGAATGAAGCTATTCCATTATTAGGTGATATTTTGTCAGTTGCACCAGAATCTTATTATGGAATATTGGCTCAAAAAAAACTAAAATATATATTTTCCCTTATACCCTCAGCTTCTAATAAATATTTTTATGAATTAAAAAAACAAAGTGCTAATGACAAAAAATCTCTCTTAGCATATGCACATGTACTATATTATATAGGAAATCGAAGTGCTAGAGGATATGCTGAAAAAATTTTTTTACAAGAAGGATTGATATTTTCTAATGTAAAAAAAACACCAACATCTTCCAAAAAATATTTAATAGAAGCTTATCTTGAATTGGGACTTATTAAAAACACGAGACAAATAGCATATAATGATGATATTAAAACTATTTATGGACAAGATGTAGTGCTTTTTAACTATTATAAAAAAATGAATTATATATCAGGAATAATGGATCTGGTTACACAAAGAAGTCATATGATTTCCAAAAGAAATAGTTATACTATAGGCAAAGAAGCTTTGCAAATATATTTCCCAACCCCTTACCAAGAATATTTTTTAGAAATATCTGAAAAAAGTGAAAGAAAAATGGATAATTATTTACTTTATTCTGTCATGCGAACAGAAAGCTTTTATAAAGAAAATGCATATTCTCGAGCAGGAGCAAGAGGGTTAATGCAAATTATGCCTGTTACTGGTAAATGGCTGGTAGATAGATATTTACCTGAATTACAAAAATATTCTTTATACACACCTTCTATTAATATTTACTTAGGTTCTGTATATATGTATGATAACATTCAACGAATGGGATTTTTACCTGCTATAGCAGCATATAACAGTGGGCCAACATTTGTAAGAAATTTATCAAATAAATATCGTCCTCAAACAGATTTAGAATTAGTTGAGATACATCCTAAACAAGAAACTCGTAATTATGTAAAAAAAGTGATAGAAAGTTATACAAGATATTCTTATATTTATAATAATAAAAAAACTCCACTCTATAAAAATTTATCTTAAAATTAACTAACAAAAAGTGCTTGTTATAAAATATATAATAGCACTTTTTTTATTTTAAAAAAATAATCTTGATCTTTTTTATAAAAAATGGTATAATATATAATGTGCAAATCATTGATTAAGGGGCACTCTTAGTGTCAGATTTTTCTAAAGAAGAAAAGAACATTCTTCAACACTTAAAGGCTGGTCGCTGGACTGATGTAGAGCAAATCGCTTTTGCTATTGAAGGTGATTCAGTAAATATTGAATTACGAGATGATGTCTTAAAAATTACAAGATTTTGGCAAAAACGCTTAGACCTTTTTATATATGATGATGAACATTCTGGGAAAAAGTTATTTGCAGAATGGGAGCATTTTGTAGATTTTTGTTGTGAATATGGTATTAGAGAGCCTGTTATTTTCTTAGCAACAAAAAGTTTTGTTCTCAAGAAAATTATTGATTTTTTAACAAAAACAAGTAGAGAGAAAAATAATACTTCAAGAGAAACATTGGTTTTTTTGGCTTACGCCTTTTATGAAGCGGAAATGATAGATAGAGCAGTGGAAACTTTAGAATTCATTTTAGGTCGTTTCCAAGATGAAAATGATTCAAGGGTATATACTTTATTAGGTGATCTTTATGCGGAGATCTATTCTGATAATCACCCCAAAAGAGATCTGGCTGTTATTATGTTTAATGAATTATTTTTAAAATGTATTAATGATGTTGATATTAATAATATTGAATATCCTGATATTCAAAAACTTGCTCAAGGTGTTAGAGCGGATCATTTTTCAGAGGATGAAGTCAAATATTGGATTCCTATTTATGGATATCTTTATGGTGGTTTGACAGTTAGACGAAATCTTCGGTATGAAGAATATAAAAAATTACAAGATCTGATTTCTTCTTTAGAGGCAGATGTAAGAGAAAATGAAAATATAGAAATTCTTGTTCCTAAGTTATTAAATGTTTATTTTTGGGTTTTTGATTATTATATTTATCAAATGAAAACATTGGGTGGGGCAACACAAATTTGTCGTAGAGTATTGGAGTTACTTGCTATTCTATACCATGTACCAGGATACGAAGAATCTGTATACAAATTAGGGTTACATGCTGAAAAAGTATTGGATATGCTTTTGAAAACTGCTCAAAATTATAAATAAAAATAAATAGCCTCCGGAGGCACTACAATATGAGTAATAAATTCGCTAATAAAAAAGACGACTTTCTTTTAGATATACAAGGGAAATTGAACGAGGAAAAATGGACAAATGTAGCTCTAGAATCTTATAGTGTGAAAAATCTTGTTGAGCTCAATTCTTTTATTGAAACGGCTGTAAATGGATCTTTTTTAGATGAGTTGCGTGTGATTTGTAGAGATCATTTGAAAGAGGCTTCTAATAGCGTGATGGCTTTATATATTGTTGGAGCTATTTCATTACAAGAATCAGCTATGGATGATTCCTATTTACCATTACTCATTAAAAGTTTTTTAGAAATTAATAAAACTGCAGTAGTTCAATTTTTATGTGAAAAAATTCTTATTTATAGAGAACATAAATATGCACTTAGAACATTAGAACAAATTTATAAAGATACAGACGATCAAGAGTCTCTTTTCTCAATTAAAAAACGCTTAGTATTGGTTGATAGTTCAGACGCTGCCAATGCGAAATTATTAGGTGAGTTTTATGAGAAAGAAGATACTGATTTAGCGATGTTCTATTATCGTCTTGCTATAGAGAGATTTATTGCAATGCGTAATCTTCGTATGATTGAAGCTATATGGGATAGAATTATTTTTTTATATCCAGAAGATACCAAGTTAATCATTGCTATTGCTAAAAAAATTCGTGAAGCAGCAAATGATGAATATGTAGCTACTTTAGTGTTTAGTAATGTTGTAAAAACATTAATGAAAGCAGAAAAATTCAAATTAGTATTACCTGTTGTTAAATTTTGTGTTGGCTTACATTCTTCTGAAAAAACATATAGAAAAGCATTGGAAGATTGTTATAGAGAAATATATAAAGACCATCAACAATTAGATCATTATCTCAAAGCTGCTGCTATAGGACAGAGTTGGAAACCTTATCGAGAAGCAATCCGATTTTTTGAAACACATATTGCTTTTGATGAAGGATCTTTTGTTTCTCATAAAAGTTGGGGTTTAGGGCAAGTTAAAACTATTGAAAAAGAAAGAGTTGTCATCAGTTTTGAAAATAAAAAAGATCATGAAATGAGCTTGATGATAGCACTTAGATCCTTAACTGTTTTAGATGAAAATCATATTTTGTTATGGAAAACTAGAAAATCTGAAGAATTAAAAGCAATGCTTGAAACTAATCCTCTAGGTGTTATTGAATTAATTATGCGTAGTAATGATCTTGAAGATATTAATTCAAAAGATCTTAAAGAGGCTATTGTTCCAGAATTACTTACAGATAAAGAATGGACTCGTTGGTGGTTGAGAGCTAAAAAAGTGATGGAATCATCAAATACAATAGTACCAAGTCTTCAAAAAAGAAATGTGATTGAACTTCGTGATACCGAAAGATCTGTTGTTGAAGAATTAATCAGTAGATTTAAAAAAACTACAAACTTTGATAATAAAGTTTCTGTAGCACTTAATTTTATTGATAGAGGTGGGGATATTAATATTCCATCTGCTCAAGCTGTTGCGCAATATTTTTTAGAAATTTTAAATTCTCAAACAGAAGCTTCTGATAAAAAAGTTATTTCACTAACTATTTTAACTCTTGCTAAAAGTACAGAAGTAGAAGAACATTTTGCTGATATTTCTTTAATTAATGGTATCAAAAATATTGTTGATTTTTACTCTGATTTAGATGTTAATCTACAAAAAATATTCTTACGCTATATTCAAAAATCAGAAGAATGGGCAAATTTCTATTCTGATATTATGTTAAAAACACCATTGGCAAAAAATCATAATTCTATGTTAATAGAATTAGTTACGCATAATAAATGGGAAAATATTAATAGTATTTTCACATATGTTTTAACTCATTTCCAAGAAAAACCTGAATTTTTTATTTGGGTCGCACGATATGTTTTAGATGAAATGAATGATGAGTTAGGAAAAGCAATTAGAAATGAAGAATTTGTATTAAGAATGTTAACTCTGGTTGATATTTTAAATTCTGAAATCAGTGTTAAGACATCATTAGCAAAAAATAAAAAACTACTTTCTCAAGTAGAAGAATTCTTGTTTAAAAAAGATCTTCTTGGAAAAGTTATTGAAGAATCAGATGAAAGTACAGCTCAATCATTATTTGCTCTTCTAACATCAACGATTACTTTTGATAAAGAACATAAAGAAAGTTATTTAGAACAATTAAATGCAAAATACCCTCAATTAAAAGTTGAAAAACCAAAAAATACTATAATTAAAACTAGACATCCTTTCTTAGTAACAAAAGGTTCTTATAATAATAAAAGGAAAGAATTGGAAAACATTGTCAATGTACAAATTCCTGAAAACTCACTTTCTATTGGTGAGGCAATGGAAAAAGGAGACCTTCGAGAGAACTCAGAATATAAAGCAGCACTTGAAAGACAAGATCAATTAAAAGCTACTCTTATCAAATTAGAAAGTGACTTAGGGCAAGCTAAAATTATTGATAAATCAAAAATTAAAACAAATAAAGTTGATGTGGGTATAAAAGTAACCTTAGAAGAAGAACAAGATGGAATAGTGAGTTATCAAATTCTTGACCAATGGGCAGTAAACTTTGATAAAGGAATTATTTCTTATCACTCTCCATTAGGACACTCATTACTTGATAAAAAAGTTGGTGATAAAGTTCGTTTTGAATTTAATGGAGAAGTCAAAAACTTTAAAGTTATAGAAATAGAATTAGCTGATTTTGAATAAATGTAAATAAAAAACTCCCTCATTATGAGGGAGTTTTTTTTGATAAATATTTTTTATACTTGCATTTTATCAATAAAAACTTTATAATATGACAATTATAATTTGTATAATTATTTAAACTATATTATAAAGAGGTTCATCGTGTTACAATCCCAAAATCATATGATATTTGATAAATTATATCCTCACTCTTATCGACCTTATCTATTACAAAAAATAGATCTTGTTTTTGCAAGCTTTGTTTTTTTGATTTCTTTAGCAGTGTATTTTAAAACGCTAAATCCTTCTGTGACAGCTGGTGATTCAGGTGAATTGATTACCACAGTTTATAATATGGGTGCTAGTCATCCGCCAGGATTTCCTCTGTATGGAATTATAGGTAAATTATTTACTTTTCTTCGTTTTTCAGATATTGGTTATAAAATGAATATTTTTTCAGGTGTTTCGGCAGCTGTTGCTGTCTTATTTACTTATTTATCATTAGTTAAATTGTTAGGTTTTAACAAAGATGCAAAACATTTTGAATTTAGTGTTCATATACCTGCTTTAGCAGCTTCTTTATTATTTGCTTTTTCAAAAGCACATTGGTCACAAGCTATTATGGCTGAAGTTTATGCACTTAATGCTGCCTTATCTTCTATTATGTTTTTTATTATGATTATATGGTATGAAGAAGTAATGAGTCATAGAGGAGAAGTAGATGATTTGTGGTTAGCTCCGAGAATCACTTTTCTGTTAGCTTTTGTAATGGGTTTATCAATTACCAATCATCAAATTCCTGTATGGTATATTATTTCTTGGGCATTAACGCTTATTCCTATAATGATTATTTTAATATCTTTCAAAGGTAAAGATTTCATTCTTCAATTTGAAGAAAGAAAACTACCTCTTATTTTACTTGGAATAGTATGTATAATGGCTTTATTTTTATTAGTTATATCAGCAATTAAACCTTATATGTTATTTCCAGATTTATTATCTGGTGACTATAGATTAATCTTTAAAGAACATGTTCCCTATATTTTAGTAGCAATTTTATGCGTTCCAATATGGCTGACTTTTTATTCTATTCAAAATTATCTTTACAAATTAGAAAGATATTCTTCTATAAATAAAAATATATTAGAAATATTTCATTCTATTTTCTTTATTGTGGTTTTAGGGGTGATTGCCTATACTTTTGTTTTTTTAGGTGGAATAAATGGAATTATTGTATGTTTACCTCTGATAATAATAGCTATATATCAACTTTCTCAAAGACAAGATTTACATAAAAGACATAGGAATAATTGGGTAGATAATTTTTTATTTATTTTAACAATTGCTATGTGGTTATTGATTTTCGCTGTTTCTATTTATCTTTATATGTGGATTAGAGCTAAAGCTATTGCTCTATTAGTAGAACCTAAACCTCTCTCATGGGGAGATACCCAAACATTAGATATTTTATTCAATCATATGCTTAGAAAACAATATCCTGTAGGTTCTGATGATTATAACAATTTAATAGGTCAAATAGGTGCTTTGTGGCAATATCATATAAATCAATTTGGATTAACAAATGTGATTTTAGGAATTGGTGGATTGATTTATTTTGTGAAAAGAGAGCCTGTACAAGCTGGATACTTTATACTATCGTCAATGATTTATCTGTGGACCATTGTTGAATTTATTAATTTTGAAGTAGATCCTCGTTCTATGGAAACACAAGAAGTGTTTTTTATTCAACAATTTTTAGTTTTTGCTATATTTGTTGGTTTTGCTTATCAATTTATATTAGAAATACCTAATAGAATACAAGAGTATTCAAAGCGGAAGAAATAATGAATTTTGGAGCATTTTTAATATCCACATTTATACTAATACTTATTGGAATTATTGGAAGTTATATATATATTAAATTAGATAACAAAGAATTTTTCGGTGGTATACCTATGGGAATGACCGTAGGTGTTATTGGGGGAGTTTTGGGTGGATTTATCTTTGATCTTCTATTTAAGATACCTTTGTTAAAAAATTTACAAGAGATTTCAGGAATCAAATATTTATTAGTAAATCGATTTGATATTAATTTTATTGCTTCTTTTTTAGGTGTTTGGTTATTTTTATGGATTTATAAATATGTTTCAGAACACACAGAAAAATCATAAAATTATTAATTAAGGATAAATTAAATGGCACGATATTTAGTTACTTCTGCTTTACCATATGCGAATGGCCCTCTACATTTAGGACATTTGGCTGGAGCTTATTTACCTGCAGATATTTTTGTTCGTTCTCGTCGTATGAATGGTGATGATGTTGTATATATTTGTGGAACAGATGAACATGGTGTTCCTATTACAATTAGAGCAGAGCTAGAAAATGTTACTCCTAGAGATATTGTTACTCGTTTTCACCATGAAATTAAAGATTCTTTTGATAAATTTCATATAAAATTTGATAATTTTTCGGGTACAGCTCGTACTAATCACGCAAAATTATCTCAAGAATTTTTTCTTAATTTATTAAATCATGATCATATTATGATTAAAGAAGAAGATCAATTTTATGATGAACAATCAGAGCGTTTTTTACCAGATCGTTATGTTGAGGGAACTTGTCCAAAATGTAATGATGAAAAAGCTCGTGGTGATCAGTGTGATAAATGCGGTGTATTATTAACCCCTTTTGAACTTAAAAATCCTACTAGTGCATTATCTGGATCCAAACCTGTTGTAAAAACTGCAAAACATTGGTATTTAAAATTACAAGATTTTGAAAAAGATTTAGTTATATGGCTTGAAAGTAAAAAAGATTGGAAAGATAATGTTACCAAATTTATTCTTGGATGGATTCGTACTGAAGGATTACATGAAAGAGCTATTACCCGTAATATTAATTGGGGTATTTCTGTACCTCTTGATGATCCCGAAGCTCTTGGGAAAGTTCTATATGTTTGGTTTGATGCGCCTATAGGTTATATTTCTTCTACGATAGAATGGGCTGAACGGATAGGACAGCCTGAGTTATGGAAAAAATATTGGAAAAATAATGATACAAAATTGATCCATTTTATTGGAAAAGATAATATTCCTTTTCATGCAGTGATTTGGCCATCTTTATTAATGGGGCAAAAATCAGATTGGATTATGCCTTATGATATTCCTGCTAATGAGTATCTAACTTTAGAAGGTAATAAAATATCCACCTCACAAAATTGGGCAGTATGGGCTAGTGAAGCTGCTAATGATTTTCCAGCTGATACTTTAAGATATGCCCTAGCTGCAAATGCCCCCGAGTCTAAAGATGCTGATTTCACATGGGTATTTTTTCAATCGCGTAATAATGATGAATTAGCTAATATTTATGGAAATTTAGTAAATAGAACAATGACTTTCTTACACAAAGAGGGAGGACTTGTCCCTGAAGCTAATTATAATGATAGAGATCTGGAACATTTTACTTATTTAGAAAATAAACTCAACGAATTATTTACAGCTTTTGAAACTTATAAAGTCCGAGAATCTTGTAAATTAATGATGGATCTTGCTCGAGAAGGTAATAGATATTTTGACGAAATGAAGCCTTGGGTGTTACGAAAAACTGATCCTGATCGATTGAATACGGTATTAAATGTATGTTTGAATACACTGCGTATTTTGTCATTTGGTTCTTATTGTATTATTCCTCATAGCTCTGAAAAATTGTGGAAAATGCTAGGACAAAAAACTGATCTTTCTATGGAAAGAATACAGACTATTATGAAAAATTCACTTTCTATAGGACAACAATTAAATGAAAGTGAAATTTTATTTAAAAAAATAGAAGATAGTGAAATTAAAGCTCAAATTGATAAATTAAACAAACAATCAGGACAAGTAGGGTACAAAAAATTGGAAGAAAATACTATAAAAGAATCAAAACCAGAAATCACTATTGAAGATTTCTTGAAATTAGATCTTCGTGTAGCAGAAATTGTTGCTGCTGAAAACTTAGAAAAATCTCGTAAATTATTAAAATTACAAGTGAAAATAGGAAACGAGAATCGCCAAATTTTGGCTGGAATTAAAGAATTTTATTCCCCCGAAGAATTAGTTGGGCGTAAAATCGTTATTGTTTATAATTTAAAACCTGCAAAATTAGCAGGAGAGTTATCAGAGGGAATGTTATTGGCTGCCTCCAATGGAGATAAATCACTATTATATTTAGTTGATCCTGGAGACATTTCATCTGGTTCAACTGTTGGATAATAAATTATAAATATATATAATATTGAATATAAGCCAAAGGAGCTTTTTATATGAAAGTTTTAGTTTTAAATGCAGGAAGTTCTTCTCTCAAATATCAATTTTTGAATACAGATGATCAATCCGTAATAGCAAAAGGTGTTATTGAAAAAATAGGAATTGGATCTTCTATCATTGGCTATACTAATGGAACTCATGATAAAGTTTCTTTTGAAAAATCACTGAAAAATCATGATGAAGCATTGCAAGTTGTTTTTGACTCTCTTATAAAAGGTAATCAAGCAATTTTATCTAGTTTGGATGAAATCCATGCTGTCGGGCATCGTGTTGTTCATGGTGGTGATATTTATCAAAATTCAGTAGTAGTAGATGAGACAGTATTACAAAATTTAGAAAAATTATGTGAACTTGCACCATTACATAATCCAGCAAATATCATGGGAATAAAAGCTTGTCAAAAAATTGTGCCACAAACACCTCAAGTAGTTGTATTTGATACATCTTTTCATCAAACAATGGAACCAACAGCTTTTATGTATCCGATTCCATTTAAATATTATGAACAATACAAAATTCGTCGTTATGGATTTCACGGAACATCTTATGCTTATGTTACTCCAAAAGCGTGTGAATTATTAAAGAAAGATGTCAAAGATACTAATTTAATTGTTTGTCATATAGGTAATGGAGCTAGTGTTGCTGCAATTCGTGGTGGAAAATGTATTGATACTTCTATGGGTTTTACGCCTTTAGATGGTCTTATGATGGGAACACGTTGTGGTAGTATTGATCCAGCTATTATACCATTTTTAATGGAAAAAGAAAATCTTACTCCTAGTGCTATGGCTGATATTCTTAATAAAGAAAGTGGACTTAAAGGGATTTCTGAAGTGTCTAGTGATATGAGAGATGTCGAAAATGCAGCAACTGTAGGTAATAAAAACGCTCAATTAGCAATAGAAATGTTAGCACATACTATTCGTAAAACAATAGGCTCTTACATAGTTGAACTTGGTGGTAAAGTTGATGCTATCGTATTTACTGCCGGAATGGGTGAATTCGATACCAATTTAAGAGCTTTAGTAACAAAAGATTTAACAGCTTTAGGTATTGAAATTGATAGTAACAAAAATAAAGCGTGTCGTTCAAAATTAGAAGATATTGCTACTACTGATGCAAAAATAAGAATATTAGTTGTTCCTACAAATGAAGAATTAATGATAGCTCGTGAAACAGAACAATTAATAAAGTAAATGATATATATTAAGAAAATAAAAAGATATTTTAAAAGATAATCTGAGTATTTTCATATATTTAAAGGGCATAAAATATGGTAGTGTATGGAAGGAATTCTATTGAAGAGGCGTTATTAGAATCTCTTCAATTAAGTCAAGTTTGGATAGATATGGAAAAGGGTGATAAATACCCTGGACTTAAACGAATGCTAAGGGAAAAAAATATTCCTGTGAAATTTGTTGTGGACAGAGAATTAGATAAAATTTCTGGAACACAAAAACATCAAGGTATTGCAGCAGAAATGATTCTTCCAGATAATATTATTACAGAAGATAAAGAATATAATGCTGATTATAGTGTTATTAATAAAGTGTTATTACTAGATGGTATTACTGATACTGGTAATTTAGGTGCAATCTTGAGATCTGCTTTATTATTAGGAGCTGATCTTGTTTTGTTACCCAAAGATAATGCTGCTCGTATCACACCTCAAACTATCAAAGCATCTGCAGGAGCGATTTATAAAACGCCTTTAGCTTATGTAGATAATCTTAAAACAGAAATTGATAATATGAAAGCAGAAGGTTTTGAAATTTTAGCATTAACTGGTGAATCTAAAGATTCTGTATATACTTTTCAACCACAAGGTCAAAAAATAGCAATTATTATAGGTTCAGAAAGAGAAGGTATTCGAAAAGGAATAAAATCTTTATGTACTCATAAAGTAGTATTACCTTCTACAAAAAAACTAGATTCTTTTAATGTGTCTGTAGCTGCGGCATTAGCAATGAATTCTTTGTGGCAAGATTCTTTAAAAATATAACAATAAGGAAGAAACAATGTTTGGTACAGATTTTTTAATGAATATTTTTGGTATTGTAGTTGCAGTATTAGTATTAAGTATTCTTGTTGCTGTTCATGAAGCAGGACATCTTTTGATGGCTAAATGGTCAGGAATAAGAGTTGATGTGTTTTCTATAGGGATGGGAAAACCAATTTGGGGCTTTCAATATGGAGAAACATATTATCAAATTGGTAGATTACCTTTTGGTGGATTTTGTGCTTTTGGTGATGAAGAAAATGGAAATAAAGATGATCCAGATCCTAGAGCTTTAATGAATAGTCCTTTATGGGCTCGTTTACTAACTGTTATTGGTGGAAGTCTTTTTAATATTATTTTTGCTTATTTAGTAATACTTGCTATGTTTAGTATTGGCTTCAAAGAATATCATCTTTCTAATCAAGTTGCTGTTTCTCAAACAATAACTTTACCTGCTGATAACATTGAAATTGATTCTCCTGCCTATAAGGCTGGATTAAGAAATGGTGATACTATTATTGCTATTGATGGAAAAAAAATAGAACATTTTATACAGATTCCTTTAACACTTTCTCTCTCAAATTCTGCTACCAAAAATATTTTATATGTTAGAAATAATCGTACTAATAATATTAATGTAGTTACTGTAGCTGATAAATCTACAGGATTAGATTTATTAGGTGTTCAACCCATATCTCCAGCTATTGTTAGTGATGTACTATCAAATTCTCCAGCAGAACAAATAGGAATTAAAGCTCAGGATCAAATTTTGGCTATTAATGGGAGTTCTATAAAGTTCTTTTATCAATTAGTAGATATAGTTCGTTTAGGACAGCCTTTATCGATGACGGTACTTCAAAATAATAAAACAAATAATATAACGGTTAGCCCAACTAAAATTGATGGAGTATGGAATTTGGGTATCCGTTCTGTGTATCCTAACAAAATCGAAGTCCTTCAAAAATCTAGTAATATTTTCACAGCTTTTGAAATGGCATCTGACAATATATCAAGTACTTTATCTCAAATAGGCTCATCTTTAGTAAAATTATTTTCTGGTAAAGTGAATGTAAAAGAAAATCTTTCTGGGCCTGTTCGTATTGTTTCTATTACTGGTGATATTGCAAAAACTTTTGATTTTGCATTATTAATGAAATTTATGGTAATGTTAAGTCTTGCTCTAGCAACATTCAATATGCTTCCTTTTCCAGGATTGGATGGTGGGGCTCTTATTCTTCAAACTGCTCGTAGTATTTTTAAAAAGAATAATAGAGCAGAAAAAATTATTTCTGGTATTGAACAATTTGGTATTATTTTACTTCTTACAATAGCAGTATTTGTATTATTTAATGATGTGAAAACTCTTGTAACTAAAAAATCTTCTGTGGAACAAATAGAAGATTAATACTCATAGAATTTTGACTTAGTTAATTGAAATAATAATCAAAAGAAATAAATATAAAATAAAACACCCTTACAAAAAGTGAGGGTGTTTTTTAATGATGTTAATAAATATAACTTAGTGAATATGATTACCAGCTAGGTACCCTGAACAAATAGCTCCAGTGAATCCTCCACCAGGCCATCCCCAAGCACCAGTGTAATGTAAATTTTGAATAGATTGAGAATGTCTAGGAGCTCGTCTTTGTTGAAACCCTCGAAGACCTTTTCTATTCCAAAAAAATCCTGTTTGTAAATATCCATAAACACTTCCATGAGGGGTTTTAATATAACGTTGTATAGTTTTGGGCGTTGAGACTTCATAATATTCAATATGTTTTCTAAAATCAGGATAATATTGTTCTATACGCTCAAATAATTTTTGAGCTAGTTCTTCTTTTTTAGCTTTGTACTCTTCTTTTGATAAATTATCCCACTCTGCTAAAAATGATGAACCACAAAATACAGCACAAGTTCTAGGATCTCCTTCAGGTACTAATCCAGAATCAATACTACCATAGTTAGTAAAAGAAAATTTGCGTGATCCAATACATGGATTGTGTAAAGCTTCTTCTATTTCAATTAATTCTGAAGTGTAGGCTTTATCATTATCAAAAAATGAAGTATAAGACATGTCAGGATAGATATCAGTAAGATTTTTATTGGTAATCATATAAACTGAAAATATTGATCTTGAATTAGTTTTCAATCCTTTTACAGATTGATCTTCTAATTCTGCAGGAATCATTTTATTAATACTATTAGGAGACGCATTTGAAACAATATGAGTTCCATATACTGTAACATTTTCTTTAGTTTTACGATCGGTGTAAGTAACGCCAACAGCTTTGTTTCCTTCTAATTCTATTTTATGAACATCCTTTAGATAACGAATCTCGCCATTATTTTCTAAGACAACATCTAATAGTAAATTTGATAAAGTTTGCCCACCACCTTTAATATATTTAGAGGAGTTATAATAAGCATACTGTCCTGCACAATGATAAAACCATGAAAGATTATAAGGGTCATCAGCGTAGTACCCATTATTAGCTAATAGTACAGCTTTGATTTCATTTGATTTAAAATAAAAATCTAATTTATCACCTGTATTTTCTTGTACTAATAAATTTTTTATCATAGATCTTAATTCTTTGAAAGGAAAACATAAAAATTCCCAAAAATTCATATCAGAGGCTGTTTTATGTGCTAATAAAGCAGTAAACTGCATATCTTTAAAATAAGCATCTATTCCTTTTTCTTCTTTTGGAAAATTATTTTTTAGGAACTCTTTTACATTTTCACGGCCATGAGGTATAGTATAAGAATGAGTTGGTGTTTTATAACTCCAACATTCGTTAATAGATACGAAAGGGATTTTTTCATAGATTCCTAATTTTTTGAAAATACGAATTTTTAGATTTTCATTATCGCTACCCCAATCTAATTCATGTAAGCCAACATCTATAGTAACACCTAAACGGGGATAACAAGTAGCGCAACCTCCAGGAATATTGTGTTGTTCTAAAATAAGAACTTTTTTACCTTTTTTAGCTAAAATACCAGCGGTAGTAAGTCCGCCTAAACCTGCACCAATAATGATAGCATCGTATTGTGTTGTGTTTTTCATTTTAATGTTCCTGATCTTTTTTTTAATTTATTTAAAACAATATACTATAATGAATAAGGAAAAAATTGATAAATATAATAATAAGCGTGAGGAGTTTGTGATTTTGAAATAGTAAGTATCCACTGTTCATCTTGACGAGTAATCATTATATTTTCTTTTCTATGACCAATTTGAAAAGCTAGCAGGGCATCAGATATTTTTAATCCTAACACTTTTTCTGACAATAATTCTCGTCCAATATTATTCATATATAATATCGTTTTAAATTGATTGAGTATAATAATAGGATTTTCATAATAAGTAAAAATTTCTTGTAGAGAAAGTCTTGTAGTGAAATCCAAAGGAAAAAATTCAGAAACAAATTCATCATATAATAAAGCTCCTAAAATATCCCCTTTACAATTAATATATGGGATTTTCATTTTGATAGAAGGAGGGTCGTTAAAAATAATGTCTTCTAAATTTTCTAATGGAATTTTTATAATATGATTTAAAATAGAATTATTAGTATCAGATAATTTTCTTTCTAAATCTTTTTTTAACAAAACTCCTTGAAATATTTGATCTTCAAAAACTAAGCATGCATTCATATATGGATATTCTAAGAATATCTGATAAATTTTATGTAATTTTTTCATTATTATTTGTGAGTAATCAAATCTTTTGTAGATACACCAAAAATATTTTGTATCATTAAAAGATCAATATAAGCAATCATATTATTTTTAGAGATATAAATAGGATAGGTATTGTTAGTAGTTTTACTACCTATATAAAGATCAGAATATTCTCCATTATTAAATAATAATGATATCATAAGAGAGGAGTTTTTGTCAATACCTAAGTTTTTTAAAATAGTATTATCAACATCAAAACTAAAAGAATCTGTATTAAAAGTAAGATCTTTTAGACTTAATAAAAATTTCTTAGTTCCCCAGTCTACATTAGGATTTTCTTCTGGAAATTTTTGTATCCAAAAAGTATTTTCATTTGTTAATTCTATAGTTTCTTGATGCATATTTTTGAATTTAATCGCTAAAATATCATCAGTTGATTGAGTAAGAAATTTGTTATTAATAATAGAAGAAATTCCTTGAATAAATGGTTCTATAACATGAGAATCAATAAGATAGACAGTATTAGAATTATTTATGTCTTTAATATAAAATTGATTCCCTATAGTAGTTTTTTGACCTACAAAAAATCCATAAATAGCATTGTCAAAAAATCCTGTAATTTTCAATTGAGGAGAATTAAGTCCATAAGTATTTAATTCTGTATCATTGATATTTGTTAACATTTGAGATGGAGTAAGTGTAAGTAGGCCATTGACTAATAAAGCTGCTTTTTCTGGTAAAATGGAAATATTAATAGGTTCTGTAAGAATCCAAGAGCCTTGATTTTTAGTAATAGTGTAATAAACATTGGTGTTATTTTTGTATATTGTGGTAGTAAGTGATAAAAATTTATCTTTTCTGATATTAGACCAAGATAATTTGATAATATTTTCTTTTGAATGAACTTGTTTTCGATTAATAAAAGTAAAAATTCCCCAACCTATAAATAATATAATACCAGATATTAACAATTGTTTTTTCATTGTTTCTCCATATATGTTTATTTATTATTGTAATATGTAATGATTAATTCGTCAATTTTATGACTTTTATATAATGTAGCTTGCTTATTTTTTAAAATATGTGTAGTATAATAATAATATTTATAATTTGATTAATAATAATAGAGTAAGAGTGAATTTTAAAATAGATGATTGTTTGGAAGGGTTTGAAATTAAAATTACGTAAGGCGTTTGTGTGGGTCCTTAAAAATAACAATAAGTTTCTCACCATAACTCACGTTTCTTAAATAATTAAGAATCATCTTCATTATAGATATTGTCCCTTCATAATAAGGTGTAGACCCCACATATTTTGCCTTACGTAATATTATTTGAATTACATATTTGGAAAATTCCAAAAAAATTGGATAGGAAGTGTTAGTATTGATATAATATGATCATATTTTTGCAGTACTGGAATATTTTTATAAAATATTAAATTTATAAAAAATAATATAAAAGAGATAAATAACCAACATTGTAAAATACCTACACATGCTCCATATATACGGGATTTTTTAGATACTTTTCTATAACGATCAGATGTGACTTTTGTAATAATAGGTGCTAAAACAAGATAAAAAAGAATCATTCCAATACCTGTAATATAATAACTAATATTAATAGAATCTGGTAATAAAATTCTTCCTATTCTAATTGCTGTGCCTGATAAGATAATAGGTACTAATAAACTTAGTAAATTTTTAATGGATTTTTCAAATCCTAAATAATAAGAATTTTTAATAAATAATAATAATAATATTATAATAATACCAGTAATCAATATAAAACTGTTCATGTTGCTACTCTCCTTTCTAAAATATTATAATCTATCTTTAATATCGGAATAAAATCTAATTATATAATAAAAATAAAAAATATTTAATGAAATAATTGAAGGAGGATAGTATGCTTAAAAAATTCATAAATATTAATAATAAATATGGTATTCATGCGCGTCCATCATCACATATTTCTGAAATTGTAAATCAATATAAGAGTAAAGTTATTTTAAAATATAATGATAACGAAGCAGATGCTTCTAGTGTTATGAGTTTAATTTTACTTTGTGTAGAACCAAAAACAAAAATTGAATTAATCGTAGATGGAGTAGATGAACAAGAGGTTTTTATAAAACTTGTTAACTATTTAGAAGATGAATTAATCGTAGCAGATTCTCAGTAGAATATTTTTAAAATAAAAAATGAAAAGTTTTATACTTTTCATTTTTTATTTTAAATAGTTGCTTTAAGAATTATTTATGAGTAAAATTTTTATCATATTTTTTTTTAATTTCAGTAAGTATTTTTGTTAAAGTATGTTCTACAGCGATTTCTAAATTTTCATTTGTAGCAGATGCAAAAAATTCTCTAAAATCACTAGTAATAGTACATTCTACTTGTGTATAAATAAACTCTTTCGTAACTACTATTGTAACATTATGTAGACGAGATTCAAATTTTTGTAATTTACTATGTGTTTTTTCAGTAATAAATATTCTATGTTGATGTGTTAATTCAAAGCGGTGACCAGTAATAATTAAATTCATTATTTCCTCCTAGTTTTCAATAAGAAAACTCTATCTTTGTTTAATTTACTTCGTTTTTATTAAGAAGTCAACAGGAATAATATGAGTATATAATAAAAAAAGGCAGTTGTATTTACAACGACCTTTTGAAGATAAAAATAAGAGATAATTTTAATTAAAATTCTTTTTGATTTGATCTAATCGACCTCTAAGTCTCATGATTGCTTTTGTGTGTAATTGAGAAACACGAGACTCTGTAACAGCTAAAATGCTACCTATTTCTTTTAGTGTTAATTCTTCGTAATAATAAAGAATTAGCACTTGTTTTTCTCTATCAGGTAAATCTGAAATAGCTTGAGATATCATTTTTTTTAATTCAGTTCGCTCTGCAGCATTATTTGGACTGAGTATTTTTTTATTTTCTAAAGTTTCTTCAAATGACATTGGTGAGTTATCATTTCCGTCATTCATAAACCAATTATCATCCATAGAAATCAAAGAATTTGTTCCAACTCTTAATAAAAGTTGATGGAAAGTTTCAATAGTCAATCCCATTGCTTCAGCAATTTCACTATCTGTAGTTGCTCTGCCAAGTTTGACTTCTAAAGATGATATAGTACGCTCAATTTCTTTTGCTTTTTGTCTTACTGATCGTGGTAACCAATCTAAATTACGAAGTTCATCAAAAATAGCTCCACGAATTCTTGTAACTGCATAAGTTTTAAATTTGATATCTCGGCTAAGATCAAATTTATCTATAGCATCGATTAATCCTAGTACACCAAAGCTAACTAGATCTTGAAAATCAACAGAAGACGGAACATTAGCTATAACACGACCAGCGACATATTTAACGAGAGGAGCATATTTTTCGATAAAATAATTGCGAATACTACGATCTTTTTCATCGGTGTATTGAGCCCAAAGTTGTTCTTCTGAAAACCCTTCTAAATGTTCGTAACCTTTCAAGATAGCCTCTAAAAATTTTCTACTTATATATTATATAAGTTTTTTATATTATATACTATATTATTATTTTTCGCAAATTTCAACAATATTAATCGTTTGGTGAATCATGTAATACTTTCTTAATAGCTTTAGCTCCATCTTCTGGACTTGCTTTCAATGTTTTACCATTTACTGTTAGATTAAAATTGCCATTTGCGTCTAATTTACCATTAGTAGATACGGTAGGTGGTGTGCTTTCATGGATATCTATGTTGTCTTCTAAGTCTATTAATGAATTGGATGAATTTTCATCATCTGTTGCTACATTATTTGTTATATAAGGAGAAGAAAAAGAAGAGTCACTATCTTCTGGGGAATTATATAGATCATTGAGTGTTAACGCATCGTCATCATCATACTCATTAAATACATCTACTTTCCCTGGTGGTAAAGGAATTCTAAATAAGTCAGATAATTCTGATTCAGAGAATAAAATCGTAAGTAATTTAATACAAAATCCCCAGATCCCACAAAAACTAACTCCACCAATAAAAGCAATCCAAAAAGTATTTAGAATAGGAAATTTTTGAATAATCATAATTAAAAAAGTGAAAAAATATCCACTTGTAAATATATATAGTGTAAATTGTTGTGAAAAAATCTTTAAAAGCATAATTTCCTCGTTTAATATATTATGATGAACATACCGATATATTTATTATCTATTTTGTTATCATTTTTTCGTTTAGATAAATAATTATTTTTTAGGATCATAATGAAAAAAAAAATAATAATAATTAGCTTGTGGTTTGTTTTTTCTGTTTGTTATATTTTTTTAGATCTATATCGTATTGATTTTATTTCATTGCGTCTTAATATATGGATACAAATGACTATTACAGCTTTTGTGTTGGCATCAACAGGGGCTATCCTTCAAAGTATACTTCAAAATCCTATTGCAGATCCTTGGTTGTTAGGAGTGTCAGGAGCATCAAATCTTGGCACAGTAATAGTGTCTTTATTACAACTTACTCCGATATTATTTTGGAGAACTACAGGATCGTTGATAGGATCTATAATAGCAATATCTTTTTTATTTGTTGTTGCTAAAAGATCTTTTAATTTCAATGTTAGTCGTTTTATTCTTATAGGAATAGGTGTAAATTCTTTTTGTACTTCGTTAATTATGTTTTTACAAAGTTTTATAGCGCCCAATGATTTTTTTACGACTTTAGTAAGAACTTCAGGATATTTTGTACAACGATCATTTGTAGAATTAACAATTTTATTTGCTGTCTTACTACTCTTAACAGGATATCTTTATTTAAGAAACAAAGAATTAAATATTCTTAGTGTGGGAGATGAATTAGCTGCATCTGTAGGTGTTCCTATTCAACAAATAAAATTAGAAGTAATAATAGTGTGTACAATTGCGTTGGCAATAGTAGTAAGTATTTCTGGTAGTATAGGTTTTATAGGACTTGCTACACCACATATTGTTAGATTAATATTTGGAGAAAAAGAAGTATTATCTATGGAGATTTTATTTTCTGTTTCTGGTATTCTCATAATAAGTGCTGCATTTTTAGTGCGTTTGTTACCAGATGGTACTTTTGTGCCTATAGGTTCTGCAATGTCTCTTTTGGGAGCTCCAATGTTTATTTATATTTTAACAAGAAATACCCGTTTATCCAATTAACACATTATCTATTAATAAATGTGGACTACCTGTTGATACAGGCAATCCATTTTGTCCTGCTTTGCCACAACCACCTAATCCACCATGATGCTGAAGATCATTACCAATACCGATGATATTATTCATGGTTTCAAATAATGTTCCAGACAAAACAACATCTCTCACAAGACCAATGATCTTACCTTTTTCTACTTTATAAGCATAAGCAGAAGAAAAAGTGAAAGTTTCGAGATTAGTCATTCCACCTATCATATCACAGGCATAAATACCATCCCATAATTCTTCTAATAAGGCTTCAAAAGATTTTGATCCATTCTCTATATAAGTATTGGTCATTCTTGGGATAGGTGCATAAAAAGGATTCAAAGAGCGTCCATTACCTGTCGGAGGCATATGCATATCATAAGCTGTGAGTCGAGATTGTAAATAACAGGCAATTTCACCATTTTTGATAAGTTCTCGTTTCATAGCTGGAACACCTTCATCATCGTAAGGACACCAACCACACAATGTTGAATCTCGCCCATCATCCGTAATAGAAAGATCTTCAGCACCTATTTTACTACCGAGGGCAATTTTTTTTAATAAATCTGGATTTTCTGCAAGAAAGTCAGCTTCACTCATATGTCCAAAAGCTTCATGAGCAAATACTCCTGCTAAATTTGGATTGAGAAGTACTTTGTAAGATCCTGAATCTACTTTGGGTGCTTTGATGAGATCTTTTACTCGCTTTTTGATAATATCTATTTTTTCTTCATAACCATCTAAGTTTTCCATACCACCATAAGTACCATCAGAAAAATAAGCTTGTTGTAGTGTGTTGTTATCTTTAATGGCAACTGCTACAGACATCCCTGTAAAATGTTTTTGTTGTTGAATCTCTGATCCGTTAGAAGATAGGTAAAGCATGTTTCTTGTTGAATTTTTAAACTCTACATTGGTAGAATTTAAGGAAGGATCTTCTAATAAAGAATGGATTTTTTTAACAAATTCAAATTTTTCTTCCAAAGATAATAGTTGAGGATTCTTGATTACTGTATTAGAAATAGAATCTTTGATTGTTAAGGTATCTGCTAATTTACGATTTACATCACCGACTACAAGAGCACTTTCTAAAGATTTGTGACACGCTTGTTCAAAGTTGTTATCGTTAAAAGAGCAAAATCCAATCCCCCCTTTGTGCAAACTACGGACAGAACCAGCAGAACCTTGTGAATTGAGACAGCGTTCTACTTCGCCTTTGGAAATACGAATAGAAGATCCTGTACTTTCTGAATGTGTTAATTCTGTAAAATCAGCTTGTGATTTGGATAGAGCATTTTTTAATATATTTATCATAAATAACCTTTAAATTAGTTTTGCTTTCATAACTGCATTTAATGAATCGTACAATTCTACAGGGACAATATTTCCACGAAGATCTATAGAAGAATCCAAAATACAAACAGTGTTATTGAGGGTTCGGCCTAAATATTGTTTTTGCCCTGTTTCTTTAAATACTTTATCACTATATTTGGATTCTCTATCAAATAGAGCTGTAGTTTGAGAGCCAATTTGACCAGCAAGCAATTCAGACATAATACCTCTATGTGTTTTTACTAAGATATCCAATCGTCTTAATTTGTCTTCTTCAGGAATTTGTTCAGTAAATTTTTCAGCTGGAGTATTAGGTCTTGTATTGTAACGATACATAAATGCTTCGTTATAGCGAACTTTTTTAAGAGTCTCAACCGTATCTTCAAATTCTTTTTCAGTTTCTGATGGAAATCCAACTATAATATCTGTAGAAAGAATAATATTAGGACGAATCTTTCTAATATTTTCAACTTTTTCTAAATATTGTTCTATGGTATAATTTCGTTTCATTTCTTTAAGAATACGAGAATTTCCTGATTGAAAAGGTAAATGTAAGAAAGGCATAATGTTAGAATAAGTATTCATTAGCTCAATGGTTTCATAGAGAAATTCTTTTGGGTGTGAAGTTAAAAAAGTAATACGCTCCGCACCAGATTGACGAGCAATAGTTTCTAAAATATCTGGTAGTCTTTTGTTTTCATATTTGTAGGTATCTATGGTTTGCCCAAGAAGACAAATTTCTTTTACGCCTTCATCAACGAGTTGCTTGGCATTATCGATAACATCTTGAAAATCTCTATTTTTTTCTAATCCACGCACTTTTGGTACGATACAATAACTACAATGTTTGTTACAACCATGAGAAATAGGTAGATATGCTTTGAAGAAATATTCTTTGGAAGCTGTTGCTGGCATAAAAGAATAGGCAGCACCAAACCCTAAAGATTCTTGTTTAACTTCAAAATCTTCAATATAATCTAAAAATAGATCTTTATTATAAGTACCCCATAAAATAGAAACAATATCAGAAAACTGTTTTTTTACTTCTAATCCTATGTTTTCACTCATACAACCCATCAAGATAATTTTGAGATCTCTATCAAGTCTTTCTTTGTTTAACATTCTATAATAGCCTAATCGTCCTATTACATGACTTTCTGCTGTAAGACGCACAGAACATGTGTTAATAATAATAACATCTGCATCTTCAGGGCGTTCTGTTATACTATGCCCTCTTTGTATAGATTTTGGAATCAGAGAATCTGCTTCAGCATGATTCATCTGGCATCCATAAGTTTCAAAAAAAAGTTTTGCCATAGAGTGTATCCTTTGTTTTAAAGTATTCAATTTTATTAGTGATGCTTAGTACTATATTATTTTAATAAGGAATAATTTTTTGCCCTTTAATAATAACACGATTATCTTTACTTATACCCAAAATTGGTCCAATAACAGTAATTTTATCACCATTATTTAGCTCTTGAAATCCTTCTGTTTCTATAGCTGCAAGTCCTTCTACTTGTCCATTACCGAGAAAATTAACTAAAAGGTCAAAGCTTGTTGTTGAGCGTCCTTGATGATGGATATTAGCTATAGTACCTTGCCAACGAAGCATCACCCCTTGATAAATAGCCGGAGCTACTGCGATTTCAGCATATGTTGGCACATAGTCAATATTATCTGTACTAGGGTCAATAATAAAACTTTCTAATATTGATATTCTCTCTTTCACTGCTAGACTAGCATTAGATGCTAATAATTCGTTAACTAGTATTTTTGCTTTGTTGTGATGTTGTTCAGAAATAGCTGTTTTTAATTGTTCAAATTTTCTAATGATTACTTTTTCATCGAGAATAATTCTAAAATTTTCTCTAGCGTTTATAATATCTTTAATCCCTTTGATACTTACTTCTGTTGCAGGAGATATCTCTCCTCTATTTCTAATATTTAATGATGTTGACCAGTTACGAAGTTGAGGATACACAAGATATAAAAAAGAAAAAAGAATTACTAAGAAAATTAAAACTTTAAATCGTTTGACAAATTGTATCAAGGGAGCAAATATTTTGTTTGATATTAATGTTGTACGGGGGAGTGTTAGTTGAATCAACGAAATTAAAGGCATATTTTTTGCATGAGTTGGATCTTTTAATTGTTTGATAGCATTTAGCGTTTTATTCAGTAAAGGATGTGTTTGCAATTCTTGAGCGTCTAAAATTACTTCAATAGCCTGTTGAACATTACCATTACTCAAATGAATCAAGGCTAATAAATTAGTGATTTCAGGATCAGTAGCAGCATAGGAAGAAGCTTCTTCAAGATAAGACAAAGCTTCTCGTGTTTTATTATCGATAAACAAACAACATGCTAAAGCTTTGAGAGCAAGAGTATCGTCATTTTTGATTTCAATTATCTTAGCCCAAATAGAGCTAGCATCTTTGTAGTTACCTTTTTGAAAAAAAATGATAGCCTGAACGTGATCTTTTTTTGCTAGACCACTGCTGATAATTTTCATGATTTCCTCATTATACAATAATGTTTATTACAAGTATAACAGATTTTATATATAAATTCAAACAATTATACGATACTTTCTGTTTGACAAGATATTAAATTTAAGTTATTATGTATATAAGATTAGTTTAGATATAAATTGGAGAATAATGTATGAGAGTACCTTTTTTAGTTTTGCTTGTTCTTGTAGTAACAAGCATTGTTTACCCTCAACAAAGTAATGCTAATATTGTATTAGTTGCCCCTACAAATATGAATATCTCTTATAAGGTTAATTTGTCCAATATTCAGATAGGAAAACCCTTTCTTGTAGTTTATAAAATGCCAGAAACTATTATGCAAATTATAGAAATAGATTCTAATATTCAAGCTCAAGGGGACACTGATATTGCCATAACGAATCTTAGTACCAAGCAGTTAGATTTGTCGGTGACAAGTTATGGAGTACAGCCATATCCTATGCCTTCTGTTTTAATTACGGCTTTGGATCAACAAAGTAACACCAATCAATTTTATACCCCAAGTTTTATAATACCTGTTTCGAATAATATTATTTCTAATACCAACTTGATACTAGAAGATATAGAGCCTATTTATTTTGTTTGGGATCATCTTTGGACTATTATGATTATTTTATTTTTATTGTTTATGTTAGGCGTTATTTTTATTCCTATGATGATAACTCCTAGAGAAAAAAAAGCACCTGTGATCGTGATAGACCCCTTTGAACAGGTTTCAACAAAACTTAAAAATTTAAAACAGAGAAGTTTAGAATTAACAGAAGAGACATACAAAGATTTTTTTGTAGAGCTATCAGAGACTATTAGAGAATTCATGTCTGAAACGATAATCACTTTAGCTTTGGAGTTACCAACAAGTGAATTGATAGTAATGATGAAAAAAATGAAATTTGAAGAAGAGTTACAAGAAATTATCACCACTATCTTAAAAAATACAGATAGAGCAAAATATGCAAAACAAATTTTCGCTCAAGAGCGTGTTGCTGAAGTACTCGCAGATAGTATTAAAATGGTTAAATTTGTAAAACGCAAAAAAGATCTGGAGAAAAATAATGAACTTCGAAAATCCTAGATATTTATGGTTATTATTGTTGATTCCTGTGTATGTATTATGTAAATATACTAAGTTAGGCAAAGGTATTTGGAATAATCCAAGTTTTCCTTTTTCTTGGCTACGATTATTAGAATCTCAAAAAAAAGATTATTTAGCTTACGGTATTACTTTAGCCAAAGATATTCTATTATTATTGTTATTAGTAGTTATGGTTGTTGCTTTGGCAAGACCGAGAGGTGGTTCTGCTGTTGTTACTAATAACAATCTTGGGGTGGATATTATATTGATATTAGATCTTTCTGGAAGTATGACTTTTGTCGATGAGCCGCCTGCAAATGCTCGTCGTGGGAGTTTTTTTGGGACAGAGACATTAGTGGATTCTAATGGTGATATGTTTTATCAAACTCGTTTAGAAGTTGCAAAAAGAGTTATTAAAAATTATATAGACAAGCAAAATTTTAATAGAATAGGTTTGGTAACTTTTGTGAGTTTTGCTCTTACCAAGGCTCCATTAAGTTTAGATAAAGAACTTTTAAAAAGCTTAGTTGATGAGATTGATTATTTAGATGATGGTGCGACAGCGATAGGTTCTGGTATTTTAACAGGATTAAATCGTATCAAAAACTCTAAAGCCAAAAGTAAAGTAATGATCCTTTTAACAGATGGTATTAATAATGCAGGTATTGTTGAGCCTATTTCAGCAGCTAATGTAGCTAGGGAATTAGGGGTAAAAATATATACTATTGGTTTGGGTAATACAGAAGGTTCGTGGCAACAGATACAACAAGGTACTTTTGCATACAAACCTGGTGGTGAATTTGATCCTGTTACTTTACAAGAAATTGCTGACATAACAGGTGGTAAGTATTTTGAAGCATCTAGTGAAACAGCTCTCCAAGATGTATATAGTGAAATTGACAATTTAGAAAAAAGTGAAATAGAGATCAAAAGAAGAGTTTTGTATGAAGAACAATTTAAATCATGGCTTGTAGGAGCAATGATATTATGGGTATTATGGCTTCTCTTGAATGCTATGGTGATTAGAATACCTTAACACTATTTTTATTAAATATATAAAGTAAAAACACCCTTCAAATTTGAAGGGTGTTTTTTGATTGTTGTGAAAATTCTTGGAAAAAAAGAATATATTTTTAGGTAAATTAAGAGAATTTGTAGAATCTTTTTTAATTGGATCGCCAAAAAAACAATTTGTGAAAATTGCATTGCTAGAGCTATTTTATGTCCTTCTTCGATTAATTGAGAGCCTATTCCTTATGATTGTAATATTTATCATCTTGTAAAGAACTCGCTCTTAATAGTCTTGGTCATACGATGTTTTTGCTCCATTAGATACAAGTATTTTGGCAATTTCTGTATTACCTTTGGCTGCTGCAACCATTAAAGGAGAAATATCAGTTTCTGTTTTTTGATTAGGATCAGCACCTTGAGCTAATAAAAATTCTACAATGTCCTTGTTTCCTTCTTGGGTGGCTACCATTAAGGCAGTTGCTCCCATTTCAAAGCGTTGATTAGGGTCTACACCTTCTTGAATTAAGCTTTGAACTAATTTGAAATCATTTTGGATACAAGCATTTAGCAAATTTCTTTCTTCACAATTTAACATAATCACAAACCTCTTTTTTAGATTGATTGATAAGTATCTTAAGAACCAAAGAAAATCATATATAATAAACTAATAAAAATAGAAGGGAGAGAATTTAGCGTGCGTATTTTGGTAATTCCCAAAATATTCATTCCTGTAATTAGAACAAGGATACCACCAATAATATTCAATTCTGTAAAGGTAGCTGTAGTCATAAAAGGTTCTATATATTGAGCTAACATATAGATAGTTCCTTGCCAAATAAACAAAAAAACAGCAGATAGTGCTATTCCAAATCCATAGCTAGCACCAAAAATAATGCAAGTGATTCCATCTAAAAGAGCATTGGTATAAAGAAGAGAATAGTCTTGAGTCAATGCCGCATTGATAGGGCCTAAGATAGAAAAGGTTCCTAAACAAAATAATAATACGGCTGTGGTTAGTCCTTGAATAATATTATGAGAGTCGTTTTCTTTTTGATATTTGTATTGAAGTTTTTCTATTTGTTGATCAATTTGTAAAATTTCTCCAAACAAAGTCCCCACAATTAAGCTTATAATAAATAATAAAGGTTTGGTACTATTGGGGATATTTGTAGTAATCCATGTTATTCCAAGTGAAAGTGCTACGATTCCCATACATTGTATAGCAACTTGTCCATAGTGTTGATTTAATTTTTTTCCAAGAAGGCTTCCAATGAAACTTCCTAGGAGTATAGACAATACATTAATGAGAGTTCCTTGCATAAATTATCCTTGAAGATTTGATATATAATTTTGTAATTTTAATACAATAGAAAGAAAGGTATCTTTGGGCAAAGATAGAGTCAATGCTTGGTATTCGTTTATTTTTCTGAGAGCATTTTCTATGTTATTGAGTAATTTTTTTTCTTCTGCAGTACAAGTAATATTGAGAATATCCATTATTTCAACACTACTATGATAAGAAAGATTATTATTATTAAAGCGGTGAAGATCTCGAATAGTTTTGGCTAACAATTCAGGTAATAAAAAAGCATGTGTTGTGAAATCTTCTGAGAGTTTTAACAAAGTTTCAATTCTATGGAGAGATGTTTCGTGCAAATGAATTTTATTTGTCATCTTGTTCCTCGCTGGTATAATTAGAAGTTTTGTTAGGGTCTTCTATAAGATCTTCAATGGCCTCAAAGCGTTCTTTAAAACGAGTGATAAATACTGTTTTACCTGTTACAGGATCAATATCAGCTATTAATCCTGTAGTGATACGAGGGCCTTTGTTCTCAACTTGATTACGAAATGGTTCTCCATAGATTGTTTTTTTTAATGCGGCATTAATTTCGAAGCCTATGATAGAGTTTTCAGCACCTGTCATTCCCAAATCTGTGAGATACCCCGTTCCCTTAGGTAGTATGACTTCATCGGCAGTCTGTACATGAGTATGTGTTCCCCAAACGATACTAACTTTTCCGTCCAGGAATCGTCCCATAATAAGCTTTTCAGCAGTGGCTTCTGCATGAAGATCAATAGCTATCATTTTGATATTATGTTTTTGTTTGAGTTCTTTTATTTTGTCATAAATAAGATGATAAGGACAATCACTAGGATTCATAAACAAACGCCCTAAAGCATTAATAATGGCAAAAGTACCAAATTTGGTTTCTATAGTAGCCACCCCAGATCCAGGAGCTTCTTTAGGCATATTGATAGGTCTAGCTACAAAAGGAAAAGAATTAATTTTGTGTCTTAAGACATGTTTGTCCCAAGTGTGATTTCCTAAAGTCATCAAGTCAAGTCCATAAGAATGAAGTTCTTTAATGTGTTTTGGCGTAATCCCAAAACCATGAGATGCATTTTCACCATTAGCAATAATAAGATCGGCGTCCCATTTTTCTTTGGCGATAACAAAAGCCTCTTTCACAGTTTCTCTACCTGCTACTCCTGTTATATCTCCAAAAACAGCAATTCTTAGATGCTGTGATTTTTTTGTTGGTAAGAGCATGTGTAATCCTTGTAATATTAAAAATAAGCTTGAATAAATGTTTATCATATTGTACAATAAATATTATACAATATTTTTATAAATTTGTATAATATTTATTATTCATAAGGAAATTATATGAAAGTTGCTTTAGTTCATGATTGGCTTGTTACTATGGGTGGTGCTGAAACAGTATTAGAAGAGTTTTTCAATCTTTATCCGACTGCAGATATTTACACTTTATTTAGTGAAAAAAAGAATCTTGAAAATACTAATTTATATAATGCTCCTATTTATAACAGCTCCTTACAAAAATTACCTATGATTAAAAATATATACAGAAAATTGCCAAATCTTTTTCCTCAGGCAATAGAAGAATTTGATTTGGGAAATTATGATTTGGTTATATCTTCTTCTCATGCTGTAGCAAAAGGTGTTTTGACTGATGCGAAGACTTGTCATATTTCTTATTTACATACACCAATGCGTTACATATGGGATTTAAGCTTTGATTATCTTAAAAGAGCAAATTTTTCTTTTCCTATAGAATGGTATACGAGAAATGTTTTTCATCAATTACGATCATGGGATATTATTTCATCTGTAAGACCTGATTATTTAGTAGCAAATTCAAATTTTATTAAGCAAAGAATTCAAAAAGTTTATAGAAGAGATGCCAAGGTGATTTATCCCCCTGTGAGTCTTAGCGATAAGGTATATACAGACAAAGAGGATTTTTTTGTCACAGCATCACGGCATGTCCCTTACAAAAATATTCCATTAATCGCAGAAGCATTTGCCAGGATGCCAACAAAAAAATTAGTGATTTTAGGAGATGGTCCAGATAGTAAAAAAGTAAAAAAAATCTGTGCCTTGGCTAAAAATATAGAATATATAGGCCACCAAAACAAACAAGTTTTGATGGATACTATAGGAAGAGCGAAAGCTTTTATTTTTGCAGCAGAAGAAGATTTTGGTATTCTTCCTGTAGAAGCACAAAGTCTAGGAACACCTGTGATTGCTTATGGAGTAGGTGGTGTAACAGAAACTGTTATTGCCAATAAAACAGGAATTTTTTTCCCCACACAATCAATAGATAGTATTAAAGAAGCCGTGTTGCTCTTTGAAAATAAAGAGGATTCTTTTGATCCAACTCATATTGCAACACATAGTAAATTTTTTTCTCAAGAACGCTTTAAAGAAGAGTTTAATAATTATGCACAAGAGTGTTATACAAATTTTAATAATAATAAGTTAGGGGTATAGTAGTGAGAGAACAAGAAATATTAGAGATATTAAGTACTATAGAATATCAACAAACTCAACAAAAACTTTCCGAAATAGCAACAGTAGAAGGTATTTCTGAATCTGGTAATTTATTAAAAATTAGAATTTTAATAAAAGCTTTGCCTATAGAAGAAAAAAAAAGTATTCGTATAATGATAGAAGATGCTTTTTCTAAACAAGGTAAAGACGCTTTAATTAGTATTATCACAGAAAAGCCTACAGCACCAAAAGTTGCTCCAGTAATTCCAACCTCTCAAATAAAAACTTTTCTTCAAGATGATATTGTAAAAAAATTCAAAAAGATAATAGCTATTTATTCAACGAAAGGTGGTGTGGGCAAATCTACTGTAGCAGCAATGCTGGCTAGAGAATTGTCTATAAAGGGTTTTAAAATTGCACTGATAGATTTAGATATCTATGGTCCTAGTATTCCAAGAATTTTGGGAATAAAAGGTTCTTTAAAAACTCAAGGTCAGAAATTTGTCCCTGCAAAAGTTGATGGGATAGATATGATGAGCGTGGGTTCTTTAATTCCTAATATTGATTCTCCACTAATTTGGAGAGCACCTCTTGCCAACGGCGTTATTTCGCAAATATTTCATGATACTCTTTGGGCAGATGAATATGATGTGCTTATTTTGGATATGCCTCCAGGAACAGGGGATATTCCTATTTTGGTAGGTCAAAGTATTCCTTTAGATGGATTACTAGTTGTGAGTACTCCACAGGCGGTTGCCTTAGAAGATACTATTAAAGGTATTTCTATGTTCAAAAAATTTAACACTCCTATTGTGGGATTGGTTTACAATATGGGTTCAGTCTTATGCTCTGATTGTAATAAATTGATTTCTATTTTTCCAAAAAATCAAGAATTTGATGATTTGTTAGTAAGTTATGAACTTAATATTATTACTGAATTACCATTAGATCCAAAAGTAGCAATTGCTGCTGACAAAGGGTCTTTGGAAAACATAGATTTATCTGGAATTTGGAAAAAAGAATTCAATAAGATTACAGATAAGGTACTAACAAAATTAAACTTAATTAAATAATAAAAAATAAATAAAAAAACATATTGACAAACAAAAACAAATCATGTATAATATTATCTATTAAGATAGCTTGCTTTCTTATTGCCGAAATAGCTCAGTAGGTAGAGCAGAGGACTGAAAATCCTCGTGTCGGCGGTTCAATTCCGCCTTTCGGCAAGACTAAAGATAAACACTCCTTAAAGAGTGTTATGGAGAAAATAATGAAACGTACTTGGCAACCCTCTAAAATCAAACGTGCTCGTAAACACGGTTTCCGTCATAGAATGTCAGATCGTCATGGAAGAAAAGTCCTTGCGCGTCGTCGTGCTAAGGGTCGAACTCGTTTAGCAGTATAAAACTCGTTTAATGAAAGAGAATTTCTCATTTCATTCTTCGCAGCATATTAGGCATAAAAAAGAATTTCAATATCTTTTTCAGAAGAGTTTTCGTATTTACGGAGGCTCTTTTATTTATAGATTTGTTTTTTCTAAAAATGATTATACAAAACTTGGTGCTGTTAGTTCTAAAAAATTTGGAAATGCTGTCTATAGAAATCGAATTAAAAGAATAATTCGTGAAGAATTTAGGCATCATGATTTTCCATATCCTTTAATATTGTTAATTAATCAATCAAAACCTATTTTTGATATCAAACAAGTAAGAAAAGAATTAAAAAAAGTATTTCAATTACTTTCTGATCGTTATTTTTTATTACAAAATTCTGTAGAATCTATCGCTTTTAAAACGGCACAGTTTTCACAAAAAATGTCTGTGTTTTCAAAAGGAGCTTTTTATTTTGTGTTATTTTATAAAAAATATTTAGCAGGCTTTTTAAGTAAATCTTGTCGTTTTAATCCTTCATGCTCTGTTTATTCTTTAGAATCATTTCGGGTACATGGATTTTTAAAAGGATCTTTTCTAACTATTAAAAGACTTTTATCTTGTCATCCTTATGGTAGAGAAGGTTATGATCCTGTTCCTAGAAAAATTTATTCAAAAAAAAAATCATTATTATAAATCAATAATAAAAAAACAACCTCATTTTAAAGGTTGTTTTTTTTGTTTTAATATTTATTAAAAATTAAAGAATAACAGAGCAATAGGGATACAATATAAGGGACTATCAATAGTATCGAAAAATCCTCCCATACCAGGTAGTAAATTACCTGAATCTTTTTTATTTGCCCAGCGTTTGATTAATGATTCTAATAAATCGCCAAAATTAGATCCAAGACTCATTGTAAAACCAAACAAAGTCCATTTGAGTAAACTCCATTGGAATGGAAGGTGTAACAAGCCCTGTAGGTAATATAATAAAATACCTAGTATAGTAGTTAAAATTAATGATCCTAAATATCCTTCTAAAGTTTTTGATTTACTTGGAAGCATGTTTAATTTGTGCTTACCAAATAACATTCCTATGAACAATCCAAATGCATCACTACTCCAACAAAAAATGAATAATAATATGACTCCTAATGCATTTGGTTGCATGAATTTAATAATGATAAATTGAGGATATAGTAGTATTAATGTAATATATACAATAAAATAAAATCCAATATTTTCAATATTTTTAGAATAATTATGACTGTTTAATATTTCTCTAATAAAAGAATAGTAGAAAAAAATGAGAAGAAAAATGGATTGACTTAGTACAAGAGTCGAGAATGTAATAATTTTCATTCCAAATAAATAAGAAAATAAAATAGATAAAGAAGTTAAAATACCTATTAAAAAGAAAGGATAATGGATTTCTTTTTTCTCTTTAACAAGATGCATTATTTCAAAATTGAGAATTATACCAACAACAGTTATTAAAATAAAAATTGGAAATTCGTTTAACATAGAAGAGAGTATAAATATTGTCATCAAAATAGGAATTCCAATTAATGTTGTTATTATTCGTTTTATCATATTTGTTCCTTTTATTAAGTACCGTAACGACGATGGCGTTTTTGAAATTCTTCTAATGCTATATCAAAATCAGCTGTAGTAAAATCAGGCCATAATTTACTAGAAAAATAAAATTCTGCATAAGCACATTGCCATAACATAAAATTACTAATTCTATATTCATCAGAGGTACGGATAAGTAGATCTACAGGTGGTAAATCACCATTCCAAAGAAGAGAATTTATATAGTCTTTGGTTATATCTGCTTCTTGTATTTCCCCTACTTGACTTTGTTTTACAATAATTTTTCCAATATTAATAAGTTCTTCTTGAGATCCATAGTTAAAACAAATATTAAGAATAAAATCTCCTGAAGAACATAAAGTTGTCGCTTGCTTGAATTTTTTTAATAATGTTTGAGATAAATTTTTTTGCGAACCAGAAATACGAAGTTGAATATTGTTTTCTTTTAATTCTTGTGAAAATTTGTCTAACACATTTTCTAAAAGAGAAAAAAGTTGCTTGATTTCAAGTTTTGATCTATTAAAATTCTCTGTAGAAAAAGCATAAAAACTTAATATTTTAGGTCCAGAGTCTTTACATTCTTTTAATATTTTTCTTAATACTTCAAATCCAGCTTCATGACCTTTTGATATTAGCAAATTATTTTTTTTTGCCCAACGTCTATTTCCATCAGGAATGATAGCAACATGGTTGATTATTTTGGCATCCATAATAATTTATACTTCCATAATATCAGTTTCTTTATTTTTTATAAGCGTTTCGATAATATTGATATAGGAATCCGTTTCTTTTTGTATAAAATCAAGTTCTTTTCTAAGAGTATCTTCCCCAAGTTCTTTAGTCAATTCTTTTAATTTGTTATTAATATCTCGACGAACATTACGAATAGCAACTTTTGAATCTTCTGCTATTCCTTTGGCATATTTTACGAGTTCTTTTTTACGCTGTTCTGTTAATGCAGGAACATTAATGCGTAATACTTGACCATCATTAACAACAGAAAAATCAAGGCCAGTATTATGTATACCTTTTTCCATATCTTTTAATAAAGATTTGTCCCAAGGTTCGATAACAATTTGATGAGGATCTGGTACAGAAAGAGCAGAAGAATGTTTGATAGTTGTTGTTTGACCATAAGCTTCAAAAACAATATCTTCAACCATTACAATACTTGCTCGACCTGCTTTTAACCGATTAAATTCATCTTTCAAAAATTGTATTGCTTTATCCATACTTGCTTGGGCTTCCGTCTTATAAGCCTCATACTCTAGATTCATAGAATCCTCCTAATAGATTCGAAATGGTTATGTACTATTTTACAGTGTATTAGGAAAATAGTCAAGAATAATCATAAAAACTCCCTGATATGGGAGTTTTTATGCTAGTTATTTTTAACAAAAATATAAAAGCATTTCTTTTTCTTTTGCAATATTTCTAATATGTTCTAAAGATTGTTTTTCTAGTTGTCTAATTCGTTCTTTAGTTAATCCTAATAAAATACCAATTTTAGACAATGATAAAGATTCATTATCGTTCAACCCAAATCTATGAATTAAAATAAAACGCTCTCTTTCAGTAAGGTATTGCAGTAATTCTTCTATATTATGGGACAATGATTGTGATATAACATCTTGTTCGGGGGTGAATTTGTGATCGGGGATTTCGTAGGCATTTGAATCGTTGGAATCGTTCATGGTGATTTCTTCCAGAGAAGTGTGTCCGTTTGCTAGGTCGAGAATTCTTTTAATTTCTTGTTTGTTGATACCAAGATGAGATTCGATTTCTGTTTCTGTAGGTTTTTTATTATGTATTTTGGTATATTCATCTATAAATTTAGCTATTTTGAATAATTCATTAGTTCTATTCATAGGTAGTCGAATCATTCTAGATTTTTCGGATATGGCTTTCATAATAGCTTGTTTTATCCACCATACTGCATAAGAAATAAAATGATATCCTAAGGAATGATCAAATTTATCGACAGCGGTTAATAATCCAACATTACCTTCATTAATGAGATCTGAAAGAGCTATATTATTACCTTGATATTTTTTGGCTACAGAAACAACAAAACGAAGATTTGAAGTGATTAATTTATGTTTAATAGATTCACATTTAGAACATAATTTATGAGAAGAATCTTCTTTTTTGAAAGGTTGACAACACTCACCATAATTAGTCGTAAGCTCCTCTTCCTCTTCTCTCTTTAATAAAGGAATTCTATCAATCTCTTTCAAATATGAGGACATACTATTGATAGATTGCAATTGATGAGTGGTATTTTTTGTATTAGAGGTATGATTCATTTTCTAACTCCTAAAATTTAAATATATAAATTAATATTAATTTGTTATAGTAAATAAATATGAATATAAATTCTCTACATGTCAAGTATATCGTCATATTTATTTAAATATTAAGTATTATTTAATAATACTCACAAATTATTATTTGACATATAATGATTTGTATCTTAACATAATAGTATAAAGGTTGGTTTTATATATGCTAGGTGTAGATCTTATAGAAGTTTGTCGAATTAAAAAATTTATTGATTCAAAAACAAAACAACAATTATTGAGAATATTTACTCAAAGAGAAATTGACTATGCCTTTGCCTCTAATAATAAATACCAGCGTTTTGCAGCTCGTTTTGCAGCTAAAGAAGCTTTTTATAAAGCTTTTGGATCTGGTAATTTGTATGAAATAGAACTATCACATGATAATAACAAACCTATTATAAAACTTTATGGTGTAACTAAAGAATTGTGGAATATTAAATCTTATACTTGTATTTTGGTAAGTGTTTCTCATACAAAAAATTATGCAACAGCAACAGTACTAATAAATAAATAAAACTATATTCAAAGAAAAAAACCAGCATATGCTGGTTTTTTGTTGCTTTAAAATCTATATATATTCTAATAGTTCCAGAGGGTTATTGATAAATGTTTTTGCACCAACTTGAGTTAGTTCTTCGACTGATCTTAATCCCCAAGTTACAGCGATAGGATGAATCCCAGCTCCAAGAGCTGTTTTTATATCTGTATCTCCGTCTCCTACAAAGGCAATAGCATGATCGTCGATATTGAGTTTTTTGATAATTTCTAAGGTAGATTGAGGATTTGGTTTGAGAGGTACAGTGGTACGAGCTCCCATAATAGTAACAAATTC
The DNA here is from genome assembly GCA_030154445.1 of Spirochaetota bacterium. Taxonomy (NCBI): domain Bacteria; kingdom Pseudomonadati; phylum Spirochaetota; species Spirochaetota bacterium. The sequence continues at coordinate 46,290 of JAGUQW010000006.1, forward strand.
CCATTTACTTATTAAAAATTTCACAATTTCTTGTACAAAAGGATCTGGCTTGTTAGATAAAATAGCCATAGGTATTTTATTGATCATTAATTGATCTAATAAATCAGCAATGTTAGGATAAAGACAAGTATTTTTGTGCCATGATTGACTATATTTTTGTGCCATTAATTCTAAAGTACGCGCAATAACTTTGTTGTTATTTTTGTATTTTTGTGGTAAAGCATCGATAACTAGTTTATTAATACCGTTACCTATTTTTTTTCTTGCTTCTTTCACAGTAAGCGTGTCAAAATTTTGGCTGGATAAAGAAAAATTAATAGATTCTGTAATATCTTGTTCTGAATTAACTAATGTGCCATCTAAATCAAAAATAAATGCTTTGAATGTCATTATTATGTCCTATCTTTTTATTTGTTAGCTATATTTTCTATGAAAATCTTTTAATGCTGGATGATTAGGAGTCAATAGTTTGCTTTCTTGTACCAATTTAAGTGCTTGAGTTTTGTTATTTGATGATAAATAATAGGAAATAGTTTTTTCATATAAAATTCCTAAATTATTAATAACATTTCTATCATCTTTAAAATTAAGGGCATATTTATAAAACTGTATAGCTTTGAGATATTCTTTGTTATCAATAAAATATTGCGCAGAATTTACAGAATGTACAAATCCATTTTGTTTGATTAGCCGAGTATTACCTATTTTTTGTTTGCCATCTATCATGATTTGAACAGCATTATCAAATTTTTTTTTATTAAAATTATTTTTTGCTAATCCGGAATAATAACATCCCAGCGATTCTTGTACAAGATTTTTAGGAAATTCGGTGAGAGAATTTACAATTTCGGGATTTTCTTGTAAGTTTTTTGGATTATTAATACTATCTAAAACAATATTATAGCTGAATTCTTGGATTAATACTTCTGTATTTTTATCCGTTTTGTTTTGTTCCCATAAAGTTTTAATATTTTTTTTTGCTTCTATGAAATTATTATTAGTGCGTAAATAATGAATAGAAGAACGGATATAGCGAATTTTTTGTAATTTCTCAAAATCTTTAGGGTCAATAAATGTCTTAGAGCTAGAGACAAAATAATCAATATCTGCTGTGGTAGCTTGAGATGAAATCATTTTGTCTAATATAATATCCACCCCTTTTAGATAATTCCCTTTTAGATTTTTATAATCTGGAAAACGAGAAATACCTTCTTCAAGAATAGAAAGAGTTTTCAGATATTCTTGTATAGGAGCTTGTGGTTTTTTGTATGTATAGTAAGAATAATTCAAATATCCAGCAATAAGATTTCGTTGTTCACTAGATGTTTGTGCTAAAAAAACTTGAGCTTTGAGCATATTTTGAAATGCTTGACTATATTCTTTTTTTTTGGTATTGAAATATGATCTGTTAGAATATAAAAGTCCTACCGTTTCTTCCGAACTAATAACTACTTTTTGTTGTTTAGTGCTTTCATAATTAAAACCTGTAAGTTTGTTAAATCGTTCTTGTGCATTTTTATCATTTGAGATAGACAATCCTTCTCTAATTGTATTTTCAATTTCAACAGGTCTATTGTCTAATGTTGCAAATGTATATACATGGGTAGGTAAAACAATAGATTTTGTTTCTATACCAAAAGATCCAAGAAGAATATTCATTAATATAGTTCCAGAAAGACAATTAAAATAGCCTGTTTCAAAAATCTCTTTAAGGGTTGTTGATGATAGTTTGTACGCAGTATAAACATTATCATGTAAATAATAACCAATTGCTTGAGCTAATTGATGTTGCGTATAGTTATTCGGGAGACTTTCTTCGATTTCTTTTTTCCAACGCTGGATTTCTGATGCGTAGAATGAATAATTTTGAGGTTCTACTCCACTAGCAATTAAGGCACTAAGAATGTCTGTAGAGTTATTTATATTTTTTAACAATTCTTCTTCATATTTGTGTACAGGAATAATAAATTGAGAATAAAAACCAAAAACAGGAGTAGACAAAGAAATAGAAAAATTGAATACTAAAAAAAGAGCGAGAAATTTATTTTTTTGTGAGTGGGATAACATATTCTTGCTCCTGAATAAGATTGTTGGAACTTTGTAAAGGAATTAATGTATCAATAGTCGTACTATATTCCGATTTTTGAGGATTGATAACTAAATCTAGCTGTTTATGGTTGTTTTTTTTGTGATTAACTATCATGATTATCCCTAATAATAATGAATTGATTATTGGAAGAATGGGCATTTTTAATGTAAATATCAATGTGAAAAAGCTCAGTATAATACCTAAAAATATTAATAAAGGAATAATCGTAAATTTGGAAGATATATAAATAATCATATAGTTATAAATCATAAATAAGGCTAATCCTATTTGATAGCTTATTGGCTTTTGGATAAAAATACATAAAGAACAAAACCCCCATAATAACAAATCAACGACAGGAGGATATCCTTTATAAGAAAATAATCTTACTATAGAATACAAAGTAAGTCCTAAATAAGAATAAGGAAAATAGCTATACTCTGTCATTACCGTAATCGGAGAGCTAATTAACAAAATACCTATCAATTTATAAATAAACACAAAATACTTCCTTAAGGATATACTAATAATATAACATATTTATAAATTATTTTGAAGTGTTTAGCTATATTTTTGTTTTTCATGAAGTTGTAAAAATGACAGGTGAGAATCAACGTCAACAAAGCATGTTAGAAAACATAGGAAATTAAAATCGTTACAATGTAACACTGATGTAACAAAATGTAACACAGAGAAAGAGAAAGAGAAAGATATATATAATACAATTATTAATTCTTTTAATTCTATAAATGGATTGAGTAGAAAAATCTAATATACAATCAATTACAAATATTTATGAACTTATGGAATAAAAAAAAAGATAATGATTTTGATTTATTTTTTACAAAAGTAAAGATAAATTATGAATCAATAAGTGAATATTTTCATAGATTTACTACTGTGTTAGATACAATAGCATTAAAATTTGAAAAAACATTAACTATTTTAAAAAAAATCCGTATATCCGTATAATGTTATAAAAATATAGAGGTTGTAAAAATGAATATAGAACTTATTTATATTTCTCCTGATGCTGAAGGAACATGTGAAACAGGTGCTAGAGTGTGTTATGATTCTAATGATAAAATGACAGAAAAAAGTAGAGAAAGTATTCTACCTACTCTTCTTAGATCTGGGCATATTTCTATTTTTGAACACAGTTCTGCTAGTTTTAAGATAGACGGTATTAGTCGTACGGCATCTCATCAAATCGTACGACATAGAATGAGTTCTTTTTCTCAGCGTTCTCAGCGTTATGTTAATGAGGGTGATTTCTCATTTGTAACCCCTCCCTCTATAGAACAAAATCTAGAAGCTAACTCATGTTATCAGCAAATAATGAAAACACTCAATGAACAATATATAAAATTAATCAAACTTGGTATTAAAAAAGAAGACGCTCGTTTTATTCTTCCAAATGCTACTAGTACTACCTTGGTCATGACAACTAATTTTAGAGAATGGTTGCATGTTATTGATATGAGAGTTTCAAAACCAGCACAATGGGAAATCAGAGAGTTATTAATTCTTATCTGGAAGGAACTCTACCAACATGCTCCTAATGTATTTTGTATGCATTATTTTAATGCTTGGAGCAAAGATGCTGATTATAAAAACACAATCTTTAATGAGCGTATTAAATAGATGAGCCTTTTTGAGGATTCTATGCATATTCCTTTGGCAAGAAGGTGTGCTCCTCGGGATTTCTCTCAATACGAAGGTCAAACACATCTTGTGGGATCTAACAAACCTATATCAATGATGGCTGAAAAAAAAATTGTTCAATCAATGATTTTTTTTGGCCCTCCAGCATCTGGTAAAACAGGGCTGGTAAGAATTATTACTGAGATGATAGATGCAGAATGTATTTCTGTCAATGCTTTAACCCTGAATAGCGATGATATTAAACAAATCACCCAAAAAGCTCATAGTAATATGAATATTTCTAAAAAAACTGTTTTATTTATTGATGAAATACATCGATTGACAAGACCCAAACAAGATATTTTTCTCAATGCTATAGAATCTGGATTGATTATTCTTATTGGTGCTACAACAGAAAATCCTTATTTTTCTTTACAACCAGCATTGCGTTCTCGTATTCTTATACTTGAATTATTTCCTCTGTCTAAAGATAATCTCAAAACTATCTTAAAACGAGCTATTACAGAAGATTCTCTGTTACAAGAATTGAAAATATCTATAGAAGAAGAAGCTGCAGAAACTTTAGTTCAATTTGCCTCTGATCCTCGTAATATGCTTACTATTTTGGAGACAGTGGTACTTGCAAAGAGTGTAGGGGATCATCGTATTACTAAAGATAATATTATTGATATTATTCAAAAAAAAGATGCCGTGTATGATAATGAAAGTGGGCATTACGATGTCGTTTCTGCTTTTATAAAAAGTATCAGAGGAAGTGATCCTGATGCTTCTTTGTATTATTTGAGCTTGATGATAGATTCAGGAGAAGATCCTCGATTTATTTTTAGAAGATTGTTAATATCTGCTGTTGAAGATGTAGGTTTAGCATACCCAGAAGCTATATCTGTAGTACAATCTTGTGCAGAATCTTTTGAAAGAGTAGGCTTCCCTGAAGGTACTTTATTTTTATCTCATGCTACTTTATTATTAGCAGGTCTTCCCAAAAGCAACTCTGTATTGTCTATAAATGCAGCGATTTCTAGTATTAGATCAGGTAATATCTATTCCATTCCTCCAGCAATCAAAGATAATCATTATAATGGAGCTAAAGAATTAGGAAGAGGAATCGATTACAAATATCCTCACGATTATCCAGAAAATTTTGTGGTACAAGATTATACTTCTACCCCTGTTTCTTTTTATACCCCTCAAGATAGTGGCTTTGAAAAAAAAATTAAAGAGCGTTTACACAAACTATGGACAAAAAGATATTCTTAAGAAACTAATATTTTATTTATTTATTCCGATGTGTATTTATAGATCATATAGGGGGAATAATATAATGAAATTATTATTTGTATTTATAATACTGAGTTTGTCAAATTGTGGACCATCCCCTATGGCTATATGGTTGGAAGAATATCAAGCATTATTAAAACAAGGTATCCATTTTTTTGCAACAGATCCTTATTCTGTAGAGATGCAACAAGTACAATCACAAATATCAGAAAAAGAAGCAGAAGTGGATGGCTTGTTAAGAAGTTCTTCCATGCAAGAACAAATGAACTTCTTATCAAAGTATTATGATATGCGTGTTAATTTTTATTATTCTGTACAATAAACCCAATATATTGAATTTGAAAACTATTCTTAAGATATTTTAAGAATAGTTTTTTTTATGTAAATCGAATCTCTTTTTTTTTAATAGACTTATATATAATAAACGTATTAAATATTAATCTATGCGCAAGATTTTTATTTAATATTTATAAAATAAGAGGTATCATTATGAAATTTTTAGCACTATTAGCATTTTTAGCTATAAACACAGGAACATTTGCAAGTACAGAGAAAAAAGGTACAGAAGAACATATGACTAATGAAAAAAAAGAAAATATTTGTAAATTTCAAGCTAGATTTGGAAGTAATTTTAGATAATCAATATAGTAATAATTTATATAAAGATAAGAGGTAAAAATGAATAAACTAATCTTAATGGCTATGTTAATACTAACAAGTGTATCAGTTTCTTTTGCTGGCTCATCAAGCTCAAAACACGATATGAATAATAAAAGAGATCGTTCACACTCAAAACACGGCATGAATGATAGAAAAGAGTATTCTCAAAAACATAAAGACACTAAGAGATCGGAGATGCCTATAGAGATTCAAACACAGATTCAATCTATAGAAAAAGAATATGAAAAACAAAAAACAGCTGTAAAACAAAAATATGATGGACAAAAAATATCTATCAAAGATCAGTATAGACAACTCAAAAATCAAATAAATTCTATAAATAACAATATTATAGATATAGAAAAAGCTGAACTAATGCTTCAAATGGAAGAATTAAAAATTCAAAAAAAGAATCTGAAAAACGATAAGAGTTCTGAGATAAAAATACTCAAAGATAAAAAATTTACCGATATTAGTACGATAACCAAAACATGGCTCCAATCTATAAAATAATTATTATAAAATATTATTTTAATATCAATTAATTACCCCCCTACTAAATATCGTAGGGGGGTAATTAAGGGGGGGGGTTAATTAATTTCTTTTATATTCCAGATCTCTTTTGCATATTCTCTTATTGTTCTATCTGAAGAGAATTTGCCACATTGAGCAATATTAGCAAGCATCATTTTTGACCAAACTTCTTTATTTTTGTATAATTGATTTATTTTTTCTTGAGCTTGTCTATAAGGTTCGAAATCTTTTAGTACAAAATAAGTATCAGGATTGTTACCATCAGATCCATATAAGAGAGAATCATATAATTCTTGAAACAAAGAAGATTCTTCTCCAATAGTAAATGTTCCATTAATAAGACTGTCTAATGTTTGTTTGAGAAGAGGGTTTTTATGATAATATTCTTGCGGGTGATAGGTATTATTGTGGATGGCTTCGTTAATTTCTTCTGTAGTAGCTCCAAAAATAATACAATTTTCATTACCAACCTCTTCTAATATTTCTATATTTGCTCCATCTAATGTACCTAAGGTTATAGCTCCATTTGCCATGAATTTCATATTTCCAGTACCAGATGCTTCTTTACCTGCCGTAGAAATTTGTTCACTAATATCAGCAGCAGGAAATATATGTTCTGCAATAGATACACAATAGTTAGGAATAAATACTACTTTTATTTTGTTATTAATCACTGCATCGTTATTAATAATATTAGCAACATTATTAATTAATTTGATAATAGATTTGGCTTTCCAATATCCTGGAGCGGCTTTTGCACCAAAGATAAAAGATCGTGGATGTATATCTATATTGGGATTATCTTTGAGTTGTAGATATAGAGAGATAATATGTAAAACATTTAGTAGCTGTCTTTTGTATTCATGAAGTCTTTTTATTTGTACATCAAAAATAGAATTAGGATCTAAAGTAATATTTGTCCAATTTTCGATAGATTTTACTAATAATAATTTGTTCTGTTGTTTGATATCCCATAATTTGTTCAAAGTGTCTGTAGAATTTTTAAATTCTAAAAGTTTTTTTAATTGTGATAGATCTGTATGCCACTCTATGCCTATTTTTTCATTTAATAATTTAGTTAACAGTGGATTGGCTTTGATAATCCAGCGTCTTGGAGTAATACCGTTAGTTTTGTTAGTGAATTTTTCTGGATATACTTCATACCATTCTTTTAGAACATCATTTTTTAAAATTTTGGTATGAAGTTCTGCAACTCCATTCACTTTAAAAGATCCTATAATAGCAAGATGTGCCATTTTTATATATCCATGATCCAAAATAGACATACGCGATTGTTTCTGATAATCATTAGGGAATTTTTTTTGTAAATCATTCAAAAATCGTTTATTAATTTCATCTATAATTTGATAAATACGAGGAACTGTAGATCTAAACATATTAACTTCCCATTTTTCGAGAGCTTCTGATAGTACAGTATGATTAGTATAAGCGAATGTCTTGGTAGTAATATCCCAAGCTGTGTCCCAGTCCAGCATCTTCCAATCCATTAATAAACGCATTAATTCAGGAATTGCAATAACAGGATGAGTATCGTTTAATTGAATAACATTTTTAGTTGCAAAAATATTCCACTGATCGTCTCCATATATATCAGTAAAATAATGAATAATATCTTGAAGAGACGCAGAGGTAAAAAAATATTGTTGTCTTAGTCTTAATTCTTTTCCGCGAGTATTGTTATCATTGGGATAAAGTACACGAGAAATATTTTCTGCAGCATTTTGATTTTTTACCGCACTTTCATAATTACCATTATTGAATTCTGTCAAATTAAATGGCTCTGGAGCTTGAGCTTGCCATAGTCTTAAAGTGAGTATATGATTGTTATTATATCCAATAACAGGCATATCATAAGGAATAGCGATAACTGTCTCTGCGTGATTTCTACGAAATCCTATACGCCCAGAGGATTCAACTATATTGTCAACATCACCACCAAATTTTACATAAACACAACAAGATTGTCGTTTTATTTCCCAAGCATCTCCTTTTTCTAACCAATTATCAGGACTTTCTATTTGATAACCATTTTCAATTTTTTGTTCAAACATACCATATTTGTATCGAATTCCATAACCCATGGCTGGATATTTTAAAGTTGCTAAGGAATCTAAAAAACAAGCAGCCAAACGACCTAACCCACCATTACCAAGTCCTGGATCAGGTTCTTGATCTTCAAGCATATTTATGTCTAGTCCGATTTCTTCAATAGTCTCTAAAATATTATTATAAAGTCCAAAATTAATAAGATTATTACCCAAAGATCTTCCCATTAAAAATTCAGCAGAAAAGTAATATACTTGTTTCGCTTCTTGTTCTCGTATTTGATCTCTAGTATCAGACCACGATTGGGTGATATATGCCATAATAGTTTTACTTAAGGCTTTGTATAAGTCATTAATATTAGCTTCTTTGTTTGTTTTTCCAGTGTGTTCTTTGATATTTGATAATACATCATGTTTGAAACTTTCTTTATTAAATGGTTGATTCATAGTATATCCTTAATATATATTATTTATTGAATAATAGTTATATTTATTAAATAAAGCAATAAATATAATATAAATATAGACTTTTAGAATATCAATTATTAATATTATACAAATAATCGTCGATAATTAAGATAAGGATTATTGCATATAATCTAAAAACAATCTAAAAATTATTTATTAAAGAATATAAAATGAGGCAAATGTGAGAATTAATCAAATTGTTATCAAGAACAGTGGTCCTTTAAAAAATATTAATACAAAATTATCTCAAGTGACATTAATAATTGGTGATAACGAAAGAGGAAAAACACATTTTCTTAATTGGATATCAAAGGGATTATTTGAAAACTCAGAACAATTCAAAGACGAATCGTGGACAACAACAATTGGCGGTAAGGCTAATGTTCAAATGTCAGTAGATCCTTTATACCTCTATTATGATGGTGAAAGAATGAGAAATTTATTATTTGTCAAAGAAAATGATCTACTTTTTAAGCATAAAACACAAGAAGAATTACAAAAACATGAATATTGGAATAATGAAATTAATAAAATTCTATATGGACAAGATGAAATTTCTGAAAATTTGCAAAAAAGCTTTCTAAAAGCAATGGGTGTCAGTAAAACTGCAAAAACTTCTTGGTTGGTACAATTACATGATGGGATTTTCAATCTCAAACAAACGCTTGAAGATCTACTTCCTGAATTTGAAAAAATCAATAGTAAAGAATATGGTTTGTATCAACTTAACGATTCTATAGGTGCTATATCAGAAGTTGAAAATCAGTTTGAATCAACACAACATTTGTATTTTTTAATGGACAAAATAAAAAAGGCTCAACACTATTTTGATTGTTTGGATAAGAAACAAGACCTAAAAGAGCTTGATCAAGAAATAGAAAATTCAATTCAAGAGCATGAAAATCTCAAAATAATTCTTAAAAAACAAGACGATCATATTTTGGATACAGAAGATAGTATAGATGAATTATTATTAGATATAGTGAAATTGCAAAAAACAGAAGAAGAAGTTTTGAATGCACCGTATACAAATCATAATAGTTCTTTGGGAGAATCTATTCTAGGTTTTTTGATAGGTTTATTTATGGTGATTGCGAGTATTTCGTTAGCTTATCAATCAATGGGTATTACCTCTTTCACAAAGGTAAAAGGTCTCGCTTTAGTTTGTTTTGTAATAGGTGTTTTTTTCTTATTAAAAACATTGTTTCATAGTATATATGTCCAGAGTTTGTCAGATAGCACAAAAGATAATCCTAATTTTTTTCATAAATTTTTGATAGATAAAGCTCAAAAAAACTTCACAAGATCAAATGATAAATTAGATCATCAAAAGAATTTGTTGAACAAATCAAAAGAAGATGTTTTGGAATTAAGAAAAACAATAAAATCACTTTTTTTAAAAATAGAAACACTCAAAACACAACAAAGAAAAATGTACAATAATGATCTTGAATTAGAAAAAATAGAACAGATTGTTTTCCCTTTGTATGAAACAGAAGATCCTGCTCTTATTTATAAAAAAATGCAGGATTGGTATGCATTGATAGATCAAGAAGATCCTGTTTTTGATTATGATGGATTTCAAGAAGTCAAGTCGCAAAAATATGAATTGATGAATCAAAGAAGCAATATTTCTCACGAATATGAACATTCTAAATCACATATAACTCATACGATTAGAGGACTAATTGAAGAGTTAAAAAATATAGATCATAAAGAAACAATAGAATATTTTTATCCTGAATTGTATCGATTGCAAATTAACAGTAAAGATCTTGGAGGGTATTATGAATTATTGGAAGCTGTTGACCTATTAGTGGATCAAATTGGTAAAGATAGATACAAATCAGAAAAGATTATGAATATTTATCATAATATGGAATCAAATAGTGAAACATTACTGACCAAAACATTGAATTCTTCGTTTTTTGAATATTTAGTACAGAACTTTTTTGGAGGTAAGTACAAATCTTTTGTTGCCGAGCATGTTTCTCAACAAGGGATAAAAATATTTGCAGAAAATGGTTATGGAGAAAGATTTCCTTTAGAAACTCTTGGACATTCTGTATATTCTCAATTTTGGTTTTTACTTCGATTATCCTTGGCAAAAACAATTTTAAATAAGCAGCCTGGAATTATTTTGCTTGATGATCCTTTTGGTAATTTTGATTCTATTAGAAAACAAAATTTTATAGATGTAATTAATGCCTTAGTATATGAAGGATGGCAGGTTATTTTGACAATAACAAATGATGAAATGATCTATAGCAATTTTGTATCTTTATTCAAATCAACATTGACAATTATAGATTTAAATAAAGATTATGAATAAATGCGAAATTAAATTAATCAAGTAATTGAAGAAGCTATATAAAAATAATAGTAAGGATAAAAGATGAAAAAAATTATATTTATTTTATTAGTGTTTGTAGCATCTTTGAATCATGCACAATTAACTATCAAATCTAATGAAGTTGAAACTTTCTATACGCAAGCAATTGATGCTCGTTTTTCAGGAGATTTTTCAAAATCAAGACATATATTAGAAAATCTCAAAGAAAATAATTTTACTAATGAATATGTAATGAGTTTATTAATAGAAGTTTATAGCGAATATGTTGCAGATTTAATTCAACGACAAGATACCAATTTATTAAAAACAGCTTACCCAGGTATCAGAGACAATATTGCTAAAATATGGGATCTGTTTCCAGATTCTTCCACTATCCAAGACAATAGCTTGAAAATAGCATGGATGGTAGGTGATAAAGAAATGGGGATGGTGATGTCTGACCTCGTTTTAAAACAAGATATTTCCAATCTAATGGCTAATTACTTTGCAGGCTTATATCGTTTTACTGCTTCAACATATGCTCATTCAATTGCTTATTTCAAAAGAGCTGCTTATGCTCCGTTGGAACAGGGGAAGGAACAATTTTCCTTTCAAAGCAGAGTATATTTAGGTGATATTTATTTGGAACAACAATCAAAAGTAAAAGCTTTAGAATATTATCACAAAGCTTTGGAGCTGACTTCTACTCCTGAATTAATAGCGAAATTGGCAGTTTTGGAAACATATCGTATGAATTATGTTGACGCTATTTCTTTTTTTCAAAATATTCCTGTAGCTATTATGACCCCAGAATTATTCAATACCTATATTCTAGCATTGTGGGAAGAGGGTTCTCCAGAATCAATAACTATAATGAATTATTTTTTATCTCAAAATAACATTAATCCCAAATTTGCTCAAGCTATTATTCAAATACAATTAGGAAGAACACAGCGTGCTTTGCGTCTTTTGGATGAAGATAAATTTGTTAAAAAAGAGCTACCACTGAATTATAATCTTATCAAATTAGCGTGGCTAAAACGAGTAGGACAAACAGAAGAACAATATCAAGTGAAAGCAAATATTGGTAAAGCAGCTTATGATGCTAACAAATACTCTTTAGCAAAAGAATATTTACTACCACTTTCTCGTAAATTTGATACAAATGGAGATATAGCTTATATTTTAGCAAGAATATCTAGAGAAAATATCAACAGTAAACAAACAATTAAATATTATGAAGAATCATTATCTAAAAATAAAACCTTATATACATATTCGGAACTAATAGAAGAAAATCTTTTATTGAAAAATTTTGATAGAGTAACGACTCTCATGCAAGAAGTTCAACAAAATGTTACAATAGATACAAATTGGTTGCTTTTTATGGATGCCTATATAGATTTTATGAAAGAAGATTATACTTCTGCAGAACAAAAAACTATAACAATGTCAAAAATTTTATCTCAAAATAATTTAGTAAATAATTTGTTAGCAAGTATTTACAACAAACAAGAAAAATATGATGAGATGGAAGAATTGTTAACAAATCAACTAAAGTATGATCCTTCTGATATTATTACTAAAAACCATCTTGCATATCATTATGCTACGGTAAATAAAAATACAGATCAAGCTTTACAATTAGCCTTAGCTGTTGTGGAAGAGAAACCTGAAGAGCTTGTATACCTAGATACTTTAGCGTGGGTTTATACAATAAAAAATGATTTGAAATCAGCACAACAAATTTTTTCTACTATAGAGAAAAAATTAAATCCTGAAGATTCTTCACCAAGTATTTTAGATATATATATTCATTTAGGATATTTTTATAGAAAAATAGAAAATTTACAAAAATCAGAATTATATTTTGACAAAGCATTTAAAATAAACAAAGAAGATAAGTATCTTAATAAAATATATAATAAAAATTTATAAATAGATACGAGATTTTAATGGTTAACATATTTCATTTTTGGATGCACTTTGAAAAGATCTAGAAAAGAATTTTTCCCGCGATTAATTTTCAGCTTGTTTTTTGTCTATATGATACTTCTAGGTTTTTTTAATATTCTTATTGTTTTGAATAAAAATTCTATAGAAGTATTTGTGGCGGATTTATTAGAAGCAGAAAAAGTTTCTATAGGTAGTGTGTCAAATTTGCCTTTAGTTTTTATTAGTGGCGCAGAATTTGAAATCAAAGTTAACGATGAGCTTTCTTTAAGAGTAGAAGGAATATATATTCATTATCGTTTTTTTAAAATTTTTACTCGAAATTTTGAAGAAATTCTTAAAGAAGTTCAAATAGAAAATATTGTTGTTAGAGGACATAAATTTGATATTCAAGATTATCAAAAAAAGTTACAAACAAAATTTGCTGAAAAAGCTAAAAATACTACTCCTGTTAACACACAAGAGTTATTAGAACAATTACAATTTGAAGTCAATATCAAAAATATTTCTTTTACCCTTAATGTTATGACGCAATTTTGGTATAAACTTGATGTTAAAGGAATGAATCTTGCTATGAAGAGTGGAGAAGTATCGTGGAAAGCTCTTGTTAATGTTAATGGACAGTGGAGTAATACACTCTTATTGGCAGATACACAACTAACTACGGAAGGAATGTTTAATGATTTACAATCGTTAACTGGTTTTGCAAATATTAATATCAAACATTTAAATCTTGGTGGCTTACCAATTATTCGATCTAATGTAATTATAAATAGTATCTTTTCTAATAGTGTTCCTACTTTTACTCTTAATGATCTTTATAAAACAAATGATATTGTATTAATCAATAAAAAAGATTTCTTCTTTTCTTTGCACAGAACTTTTGATATTAAGTATGCTGATTTTGAAGAAAGTACTCTCTTAGATTATGTATTCAAACCAGGTACTTGGAATTTTAATTTTTCTGCAGAAAGAAAAAAAGAGTGGATATTCAATTTAAATTTCAGTTCACCTCAACATCCTAGTTATGGTTTGTCAGTATTTATTGATTCTGTGAAAAATCATAAATTATATGCGGCTATAGTGAATTTACAAACTCATTATTTTGGTTCTATAAAAGCCGATTTACTAATTCCTATTAGAAAAGGTTTGTATCCTTTACCTAGGGGGAAATTAGAATTAGATAATGTTCGTTTTATTTTGAGTGGATTGATTTTCTCAGGAAATGGCATAGCAGAGCTTGTCCCTAATAGAAATGAAATAGACTTGACTGCTTTTGATATCAAAATGAACGGCGGATTAATAGGTAATACAGCCGTAAAGTTTGAATTTACTCCAGAAGGGGTATTTAATATTCACCCCAAATATTTGGCTAATAATGCTTTAGAAGTGAGTGCCTCTATTAGTAGACAGACAGTCGTCAATTTAAAAATATTAGATGTAGATGGTGATTTTGTTGCACAAAATATTAAAATACCTATCTTTGGTATCAAAGATTCTCGATACAAGGGTTCTATCGATATGTTTAAAAAGGATAGACTTTCACCATTTTTTCTTAATGGATATATCAAAGGATTTTTAGATAATATAGAACAGATAGATGCTATTATTGCTATAGAAGATGAAAAAATAAATATTCCACGATTTCATATTATTAATCCTGATATTTTACTAGATGGTAATATTCTCGTTGCTGCTACTCGTTCCAATACAGTAGTTACTATTATGGCAAATGGTAGTTTTGATAGTAATGACAATATTCCTATAGAAATAGGCGTAAATATACAACAAAATAATGCTATTGTATCAGGATTAGTAGATAAACAAATTAAAATAAAAACAATAACAAAAGATTTGAATACTGATTTTACAGTATTATTTGATAAATATCCCTTAAACAAATTAGGTATAAATGGATTCTTAGATGCGTATTTAGTAATGGAATTTGATACGAGCTCTATTACTAGATTTTCTATACAAGAAGGAATGTGGACTATTAACAATAGAAAAATTACCTTAGATTTTGATTCGCGACAAAACACTAATACAGGTTTGTTAGATACAAGTTATTTAACAATAGGTTTGGACAAAGATAATATGGATGCATATGGATACTTTTCTTTCTTAGATTCTATCTTTTCAGGGGCATTTCGTTTTGATAGAGGGGGTAGTTTTCAATTTCAATTAGGACGCTATGTAATTAAATCACAGATAAATATTAAAGATTTGATAGTAGAGAATATGTTGGATTTTGATATTTTTGATAGAATATCTTTTTTAAAAACAGAAGAAACAGAAACAGTCCTACTTGATTTAGACACTACTATTGAGGGTGTATGGTCAGATTTGTTATATAAAGGTTCTGTTAATATAGAAGGAGAATATAGTGATGCTTTTCGTGTTGCAATAGCTAACTTTGTTGTATCGAATACAGGAGTATCATTGACTGATTTCAGATTAAGACATTCTCGTATGAATTTGGATTCAGATGTATCTTTAAATTATCAGAATGATAACCTGAGTTCACATTTAACAGGTTCAATAACTCTAGATAATATTTTAAAAACTGATTTTGAATTTGATTATGCAGTGCTATCAAATCAAGGTCAGTTGAATTATAACATTCCGAATCTCTATTTTTTATCTAAAAAACCAATGCAGTTAAGTGGTCAGATATTTCATGATACAAAAGAGTTTTTATTAATTTCTGATAATATACACAAAGGTTTGATGGGTATAGTAATTACTGATAACAAAAAGCCATCATGGGATATTTCTTTTATCAGTGATAGTATGAAATTTGTTAGTGAAGGAGCTTTGATACAAAATAATATACAAGCCACACTAAACTGGGATGTTCTTCTAAACAAATTAACCTTAAGCGGTGATGTACGTAAAGTGAAAGGTGATATAGGACTGTATACGACTATTAGTGGAGCTTTAAATAATCCAATAGTTAATGGTGAATTAGTAGGTGAAGATATTAATATCACTTTAAAATCTTTACGCAATACATTAAAGATCACTAACAAACAAATAATGTATATTTCAAACAATCAGATTAACATTCCAGATATTACTATTAATGCAACAGGTGGGGGTACTTTTGGTTTGGATGGGTTTATTTCTATTCAAAATCAAACAATAGGAACAACAGATATTCGTTTTTATAGTAAAGAAGTTAATGCTAGAGATAAAATATCCTTTTTAAATTGGAATTTAGAAGTACCCTATCTTTTTATAAAAGGAAAAACATATATTAATAATATTAATTTAAGTGGTACTATTGATGATTTAGATTTAGTTGCAGATATTAGTACTGAAAATTTGAATTTGGGCTTAGAGTTACAAGATACTTTAAAAACAACAAGTTCAGTACCAGAAAAAAATCCATTACTAGGTTTAGTAAGCATATTAAACCTAGATATTAATATTGATTTAAAGAATAAATCCCGATTTCTAAATCAATTGTTTGATCTAGAATTTGAACAACAAAATCCAATTACTGTTGAAGGTAATATTGGTGATGGTACCGTTGTGTTTACAGGTGATTTTAATATTGAAAAAGGTAGGGTATCGTATTTAAGTACTGATTTAAATGTTAGTTCAGGAGTGATGCAGTTCTCTGGAGATCAAGGAGATCCTTTCCCTTATATTTCATTAAATACAGAAACCCATCGAAATTCAAAAAATGAATTGATAGATATTTTTGTTAGTTTTTCAGGAAAATTACCTGATTTTGAATTATCTCAAATTTCTTCAGCTCCTGCCAAATCAAGATCTGAATTATTAAATTTATTAGGCTTTGGTAGTATTGAAGATTCTAGAACATCATCATCATCATCTGCTCAAGACTTGATTGCTAGCGGAGTTGAAGTAGCTGAAAACGCTTTATTTACAACGCCTTTAGCACGGCGTATTCAACGCTTGATACCTATAGATACTTTTCAAATAAAAACAGATGTATTAGGGAATCTTACTCGTTCTGTAAATAATGGCTCAGGAAACGCTGTAACAGGATTAAGTATTCTTCATGGTTCAGAGCTAGAGATGGGTCAATATTTACCAAGAATTGCAGGTTTACAATTCAAATATAATTTGAAATTAGAATCTCCAGATAACTCTAGTTTAGATTCTGGTAGTTTAAATCAAATACATAAAGCAGGTCTTGAATGGTCTAGTATATTACCTTATAATTGGCAAGGTGGGGTTGGAGTTAGTGTATTAGGCGAAGTAAAACCAAGTGCTCAAAATTCTTTTGAACCAGGAATCATATTGGAAGGTTCTCTCAAAAAAAGATTTTGATACTTATCATATAAATGCTACGCTTGATTTATTTTAATAAAAATAGTATACTAACTTATTAAACTATTGCTCATATTTATTGCTCTAATAATATGTATTATATTTTAGTTTCAATTATAAATATAATTTGGAGTTACCCATTGAAATTTTTTATAAGATTTTTTTTAGTTATAAGTTGTTTCGTCACACCTTATATATACTCACAAGATATATCAAAAATTATAGCAGAAATTAAGTTCCAAGGACTTAAATCAACAAGTGAAAGCGATGTTCTAAATGCTATTCAATTACGACCTGGAGATATATTCACTGCAGAAAAATTAAACTTTGCACTAAAAGATTTATATGCTATGCAGCGATTTCAAACAGCAAGAGTTGAGGTAAATAACACAAAATTTGGTGCAGTAATAACTTTTATTGTATCTGAAGAATCATTAATAGATAAGATTATATTTGAAGGTGTATCTCGTTTTAAATCAGGAAAATTAAAAGATGAAATCGATCTTAAAGAAGGAATGGCTTTTAGGGAAGCTGCAGTTCGAGCTGCTGTCTATACTTTGAAGCGATACTTTGAAAAAGAAGGTAATTTAGAAGCAGAAGTTACCTATCGTTTAGCGCCTATCAAACAATTACCTGGACAATATGATTTAATTTTTGAAGTTGCAGAAGGTCCGAAAATTGTTGTTCAAGATATTATTTTCACAGGAAATGAATCTTTTAAAGCAAATAAACTTCAAGGAATTATGAAAACTAAAAAGAAACTTTGGATTTTCCGTAGTGGTGTGCTTAAAGAAGATGAATTTGCTTTAGACAAAGATATTATCCAAGCTTTTTATCAAGAAAATGGTTTTATGGATATGACTATTTCTAATTTTTCTTGGAATACTGAAGATATTGCTGTAACTAATAAACAAGGTGAAATCACTAAAAAAACACGTGGTATTGTCCTAAGAATTGATATTAAAGAAGGTTTACCGTACGCTGTTGGTGATTTTTCTTTTGAAAATAACACTATTTTTTCAGATAAAGAATTATTTCAGTATATAACTCTTAAAAAAGGTGATACCTATAATAAAACTTTAGTAGAACAAACAAGAGCTTTAATTTATAAAAAATATGCAGATAGAGGCTATCTATTTGCAAATATATCTGCTATTCAAGAAAAAAGAACTGCTAATATTATTGATACAGTTTTTGTTATATATGAAGGATCTAGAGCACATATAGAAAATATAAATGTTCGTGGTAATACAAAAACACTACCAAGTGTTATTAAAAGATATATCCAAATTAAAGAAGGTGAACTATATATTAATAACAAACTTGAGCAAAGTTATAATAGACTTATGCAAACACAATTCTTTTCAGATGTTCGAGTAGAACCATCTCCAGGAAGTGCAGATGGTTTAGTTAATGTAGACTTTGTTGTTACAGAACAACAAACAGGTATGATAGAATTTCTTGTTGGTTATGGAACTGTTAGTGGATTTAGTGGTGGTATTAAATTATCAGAAAAAAATATGTTTGGACGTGGATTACAGATTTCTATACGTGGAGAATACGGTGAAAATAGACAATTAGGTGAGATAACATTTACAGAACCATCTATTTTTAATTCTCCTTTTTCCATAAGTTTTATAGTTGGTGTTTTTAACAATCAATATGTAGATATGCCTACAGATGAAAATCGAGATGGAATTATTGATGGAACAGATTTTGATTATGTCTTAGATGCTGATGGTGTACTAAATAGTTACGAGTCTGATAATAAGTATACAAGATTGAGCTTTCGTATTGGTTTGGCAGTTGGTATTCAGTTTGCTGTTTATTGGAATGCTAATGTTGGTTATGAGATTAATATCTTTAAAGACTATCAAGCGACTTTCTCCACACCTCTAAAGTATGATGGTATTTGGCAAATAGATGATAATTTAATTGATTCACTTGCAGATGGAGAAAATAGTTGGACATTACAAACTAGTATTTATACAACATTACGATTTAATAATACTGATGGTGGTTTATGGCCTACCAAAGGTATTAATACAGCTGTATTTGCATCCTTTTCTGGAGGTATCCTAGGTGGAGATATTCATTTTATTAACTTAACATATAGTTTTGACTATTATATCAAACCATTTTGGGAATTAACAGTAGCTTTTCATTATGATATGGGATTTTTATTTCCTCAAATAGGACAAAAATTTTCTTTTAGAGATGCTAATTTAATGAATTTTGATGGTGTTTATAAAATGCGTGGTTGGTTAAATTACTTAACTAAAGGTGAAGGATCTTCTTATTTCTCTATTGAAACTCGTATACCTATTTGGAGTTTTATAGGAGCTGTTGCATTCTGGGATTATGGAGCTATTTTTGCTAACTGGGAAGACTTTTCTTGGAGAAGACCTAATTATATTATGAGTTTTGGACTTGGTTTGGCTATTAATTTACCAGTATTACCGATACGGCTTTATGCAGCTCGTCCTGTAGAATGGAGAGGTACTTCGTTCCAACTTGCAAATAATCCAAATTTTTGGGAAGGATGGGAATTTGTTTTCTCAATTCAAGGTTTATTTTAATAAAAAAAATAGTTACAACATAAAAAAAACAGTCTATTAAGACTGTTTTTTTTATGTTGTAAAAATCACTAATTTAGATATAAAGAAAAAGAATTTTGTCCATTTTCTTCGTTTATTGTTAGTTTGTTACCATTAATATGAAACTCTGCTTTTGTATAAACACCTATGTTATGTTCCATATAATAAGCAGTATTTTGATCTATAACTTCATTTATTTTGAGAGGAATAGAACCACCGATAAATACGAATTCTTTTCCATCATTAGAAAACCTACCTCTTTCATTAATAAAAGCTTCTGTATCATAAGCAATTTTACCTTTTACTTGATTTAAAAAATGTTCTTTTGGGACACTGGAACAAGAAGTTGAAAAAACACTCAATAAGATTAATAATTTTATCATAATATACTCCTTATACAAATAAATTAAACATATCATGACAAATATTCAAATTTATTTATAAATCAAAAAAACTCCTAATCGAAATTAGGAGTTTTTTTGATTTATAAATAATATTATCTTAAAAGTTGTAAAACCATTTGTGACTGTTGGTTAGCTTGTGCTAACATAGCATTTGCAGCTTGCATCATGACTTGGTTTCTAGCGTGTACGCTGGATTCTTTAGCCATATTAGTATCACGAATTCGTGATTCTGCACTTTGAAGATTTTCGTATCCAACTTGGATAGAACGAGTTGCAGATTCTAGTCTATTTTGGTAAGCACCTAAATCAGCTCTTTGTGAGTTAACAGTGCGTAATGCTTGATCGACAAGACCAATAGTAGCGTTAGCAGAGTTTTGTGTACTTAAAGAAATGAAAGAAGCAGTTGCTGGATTTCCAATAGGTGATTTTAATCCAAGAGCTTGAGAATTCATGTTTCCAATATTAAGTTGAACTCTTTCATCCATGTTTGCACCCATATGAATCCACATAGACGCAGTTGCTGGTTTTTCAGCAGTTGCTTTTTCAAATGTTCCAGTAAGCATTCTCATTCCATTGAATTGAGCTTGTGATGAAATACGATCTAATTCTGCAATCATTTGAGAAACTTCAACTTGGATATATTCTCTATCTTCATCTGTATAGATACCGTTAGAAGATTGGATAGATAGTTCACGAATACGTTGTAAAATTTGTGTTGATTCAGCAAGATATCCTTCAGTAGTTTGGATAAAAGAAATACCATCTTGAGTATTCATATTAGCACGGTTCAAACCTTTGATTTGAGCACGCATTTTTTCAGAAACAGCTAATCCAGAAGCATCATCACCAGCTCTGTTAATTCTCATACCAGAAGATAATTTTTCCATAGTTTTACTATTAGCAAGACCTTGAACTTCCATTTGACGATTTCCAAAAATCGCAGATATATTATTATTAATAACCATAACATCCTCCATGATGTGTTTTATTACATGCATCCTTGCATATAATGAATTATCGGATCAATTCTAAAAAAAATTAGCTTTGTGTAGTATTTTTATTTTTTTATTTATATGTATATAAAGATCTCTCTTGTAATTGTGGATTTAAGGAGTTTTCTATCATTTTTGCGAGACCAAATCCACCGATTTTTGAAGTGTTTTTTGCATATTCTGTATAAAGCATATCATCAAAAATTTCTTTTCCTGGGGATTCTTTTTCAGTGGTACTTTTGTTATTAATTGTTTTTCTCATTTCTTTAAACATCATTTCTATAAATAATGATTCGAATTCTTGAGATACCTCTTTGATTTTTTTATCATCTAGGGCTTTATTTTTTAATTGTGCGAACTCATGTGTTTGATTTCTGTTCATTGATGATGTGGCTTGTTGATTTATAATTTGCATAATTTCCTCGCTTTCCATAAAGAAATTTATATGAATATATAAAATATACTGTACTGTTTATATTTTCGGATTTTTTAGAAAATTAATGAGCTTTTTTAGACAATTAATGTGTAAAACACAAAAAAATAGTATTATAGTCGAGTAGAGAATGGGAGAGTTGTAGTTAGTTGTTCAGCATCTTTAGTATTATTTGCATATTCAGAAGAAAATATTAGATTGGTATTATTATCAAATTTTATTTTTAGATATCTGTTTTTTTTGATGAGTGATCCTGAATTTTCTATATTTGGACTCATAATTTCAAATATTGCGGAACAAATATCGTTTTGTAGAACATATTGAAATTGTATTATAACTCGAGATACCCCTGTATAAATATCCATTTGTCCATAATTATCAATGTTAAAGATATCCATTGTACTAAATAAAGGATTGGGGATGTTAACAAAATAATTATCTGGAGTATTTAATAAATCAGCTCCTGATGGATTAAGTTGGTATTGACCAAAAACAAAAGATAAATAAACTTCATTTCTTATATTAACAGGATTCGTATCAACACTACACGCTGTAATAATAATATTTATAATGACAGATAGGCTGACAATAACAATTTTTTTATATTTTTTCATTTTTGTACTCTATTATTTATTTATGATATTTTTTTTGCAAAAGGTATCATATTCTCAAAAGATATATTATGAGATGATTTATTAGGAGTATTATAATATAAAATAATATTATCTAATTTAATTGGAACATAATATTTAGTTCCATTACTTTTTTTAGTATAAATAGCTTCTGTGTCCGAAATGCCTTGATAAAAAAACATTTGAGTTTCTGGTGTTCCAGCCATGCTTCCTGTGCTATCAATAGAGAATTGTATAGACGGATCAGATAATAGTTCATAAGTTCCTCTGGCTTTTTGTCTAAAAAGATAAGTAATATCTTGGCAAGAGCTAAATATAGATAATACTAATAATACTAATAATTTTTTCATTTCCCCCCCTTTGATATAATATAAAAATACTCTTATAATAATATAATGTCTAATTTTATTTTATTTTTTCAATAAAAATTTATATCTTATTTTTATAAGATATAAATTTTTTGAGGAGAAATATTTATGAAGATGATAAAAATATATTATACTATTAGTGTATTCTTTATATTATTAATTATTACCTCTTCTTGCTCTATCTCAGCCGGAAAAGACTTTATTAATAATATAATGGGAACTTATGAAAGTTATAGAACAGCAGGGGTGATAAATATAGTGGATAGTGAGGGAAATATCTCTGAAAACAGTACAATAGTTTATCGTTTGTACCATGTTTTTACGGTCAATAAAGCCATCTATTGTGTTATTGATTCTACATATGGGGTAGGATATGTTCCTGTTTTTTATCAAACAGATATGTTGTATATTGGTAATAGTAGTGAAAATTATGAAGGTGTTAATTTTTCTACAGTTTCTTTATTTGGAATGAAAATCAATTAATTTTTATTTAATATCATAAGATTACTAGTAATAAAATTGATAAATATTTTCTATTGTTTTATACTATAATCTTTAAGGATGTTTTCTATGAAAAATATAATTTGGAAATTATTTAATATATTAATAGTTTTTATTGGCTTTACTTACTGTTCACCAAATTTAGATGAAAAAAGTTTTCTACGAGATATTTCAGGTACATATACATTAAGTAAAACAGGGGTATCTTTTATCACAAGAGAACTTACAGGATATGTTACAGAATCTGTAACAGAAGGAACAGAGTTAGAAATGAGAGGTGATGGTTCACTAAGTATAATATTTTCTCCTACATCATCTCAAAAAATAGCTCAATTTATCAAATTGAAGTTAGAAAAGCAAGGATTGTATGAATTAGAAAATAAAAAAACTTATGTAGCTATGGGAAAAAAAGAATTGTTACTAATAGCAACTACTAATAGTGAAATCAGTGAAAATAATGTTCGTTTCGAACATCTTGTACCTATAGCTATTGAAAAACCTCAATGACAATCAATAAAAAAACACCTTATTAGAAGGTGTTTTTTTATTGATTGTTATAAATTATAATTCATGAAAACGTAGTAGTTCTATAGAATGAGGCATAATATATTTGGCTCTTTTAATAGCATGTGCATAAAAATAAGATAATTCATGTCGACGAGAGTTAGAAATATTTTTACCTTGAAGAAATTCTATAGGGTGTGTAAGGGCATCAAAAATAAATCGTTTACTTTGTTTTTGTAATTTTTCTTGTTCTGGAATATCTAACCAAGATTCTCCATTCAAAAATTTAGCTAAAAAAAATAGTAAATATTTTTCATCTAAACTTGCATCAAATAGTGTGAAAGCAGTATATAAATCTGAATAATAAGGAAACAAATCGCCTTCCATAACTAACATATCTAAAATTTCTAAAGTAAAAAAAGCAAAGCCCATAGGTTTGAGATCTTCTCTAATATTATCCATGGCAAAAATAATTTTAGAATCACTTAATAGATAGCGATCGTTTTTTTTATTATTGGTAATAAGACCTTCTATAAAAGATCCAGATAATAATAAGGCTCTTCTTTTTCCTGTTTCTAAAGCAGTACCATAAGATGTTAATGTGATTTTGCCAAATTCAGAATCAAGAAAATTTAAAATTAAATGTCCATCACCAAATCCTTTTTTAGATAAAATAATCCCTTCACAAAGTCTTTGCATTATTACAATTCTTCATCCAATAATTTTTGTTGATCTTCACCATGAAGAAGCTCTTCAAGAGGAGCACCAGGATATATTTTTTCGATGAGTTGTATTTTTTTATCTTTGTCAGATTCCATAATACCAAAAGATCCGCTACCTAAATAAGCAAGATATCTATTAGTTATGAGTTTTTCTTTGACTGAAGTTGTTACTTTTTTATATACACAATCAAAATGTGCTAAACTATCATGATCATAATCATGTAAAGCATACATGATCTCTTTGATAGGTTTACTACAAATAGGACATGTCTGGGTTAGATCTATTTTGACGATGGTAGCAGGTTCTATGATAGGATCTATAAAATCATCTGTGTCTATAGTATTTTTTTTAGTAGTAGTGGTAGTTAATACTTTTATTATTTTACTCTGTTTTACAAGAGATGTCATTAATAATTCTTCAGGATCAACGGCGTCTAAAATAGTCATAAGATCAGATTTGGTAATGGGTATACTAATATCACGAGAGGTTTTTTCAATATCCCATTTAAGGTTACTTTGTTCTTTTTTATGAGATTTGTTTTTATGTTTTTTTTTCTGAAAATATGTTTTTTGAGATATTTGTTCTTTTTGTTGAGTTTTATTTTCCATAAATTCCTCATAGTGTATTTTTTTAATTATACTACATAATAGATGCTTTTGTAAATGAATTATGTTTTTTTTATTAATTTAATGAGATCTGTTTGAATATATTGACTTTTTTATGTAATATGATATAATAATAATAGGTGTTCTACAGGAATATAGAGGTAATAATGAAGTTAGTTTCTCAAGATCGGTGTAAAAATAAATCTATTCAAAATGATATTATTCATGATTTTTATTTTATGGCTATTGATGGAGAGCTTCATGTTACTATAGGAGATATTGTATCTGAAGGTCAGGTATTGATTTCTAATTCTAAAAAACATCTTTTAACACATAGTCCTGTATGTGGTATAATAAAAGATATACAGTATCATCATCAACAAAAGTATCTTGTTTTAAAAACAGATAAAACATGCAAACCCAAAGTATATAATACGTCTTCTCCTGTAGGATTACCAGCAGATATTCTTATCAATAGAATATATAATGCTGGAATTAATGGATTGGAAGTATGGGATAATAAGTATTCTATTAATGAAAAATTAATTGAAGCTTGTGCTAAAGGTCAAATAGATACTGTTGTTATTAACGCTATTGATGGAGAACCATTTTTAGTCGGAGAAAGTGTCCTCTTGTTAGAAAAAACTAGAGAAATAATGCAAGCTGCTCATCAACTAAGATTAATACTCAATGCTAAAAATGTAGTTTTTGCAATATCTAAAAACAAACAACTGAAAGAAACTATAGAACAATTTATTTTTGATAACACCAAAACAGTAGTAGAATTAAACAGTTTTTATCCTTTAAATCATAATAAAATACTGATTAAAGAACTTTTCAACAAAGAATTAAATGATAGTCAGTTATGTTCTGATGCTGGCGTAGTAGTATTTACTCCTACTATATTTTATGCTATATATGAAGCCTTATTTTATGAAAAGCCCGTAACTGATAGAGTTATCACAGTAGATGGAGCGTATAGTTTAGCTTATGGTGTGTTTCGTATAAAAATAGGGACACCTATTTCAAAATTTATGCGTCCTTTTTCATTAGAAAATTCCTATGTGATGTTTTCTGGGGGTCCTCTTCAAGGACAGTCATTAGAAAAAGAAAAAGCGCTTGTGAAGAATATGAATGCCATCATGATTTTTGAGGGTGCTATTACTATCCCAGAAGAACAATATTGTGTGCATTGTACTGCTTGTGTAGAAGTTTGTCCTATTAGACTTGAGCCAATAAAATTAGTAGATTTTATTAATAATAAAGAATATGATAGGGCTTATGATAATTATTTACAAGAATGTATTAATTGTAATTTATGTAGCTATGTTTGTCCATCATTTATTCCATTAGGAAAAATTATAAAAGAGGGACAAATAATAAATAAGGATAGTTTTAATGCTTAAAGTTTTTGATAAAGTAGTATCCGAAGCTCCATTTTTACATGACACAGTAACAACAGAAAATCAACAAAAAAAACATCTCTTTATTTTAAATATTATATTATTTTGTTCGCTATTCTTTTTTGGCTATAGTGTTCTAAAACAATTATTAATTGCTTACATTGCTGGGTATTGTATAGTATGGTTTTATCAATTTTTTGATAAAAATCTATTTTTTAATACTTTATTATGGCAGATATCTATACTTAATTATGTTCTTATTATATCTCCTCAGACATCTATATACGCTAATATTATAGGTGTTGCAGCTATGATGATATTTGGTATAGGTGTATTATCAGTAAATGGTAGACCTATTGTTACCCCTGTTTTATTAGGTGTATTAGTAGGATCTATTCAACAATATACTACTGAGCCAACTTTTACCCTTCCTTATCTTATTTTTATGGTACAAAAAGCTAATACAATACTTGGTAATTCTTCTTTTTTAACAGCACTAATCGATGCAAATCATATTATTGCTCAAGTACCTGAAAAAACCTTTTTATATAGTAATAGTATCTCAGCTTATACAGAATTAATAACAAATTATATAGATATTTTTGTTCAAAATCCTAAAGATTTATTTTATATAATGATAGCCCCTTACTCTTTTAATATAAGTGTTGGATCTATATTTGTTGTTTTGTTAGCATATATTATGTTGTCATTTAGTAAAATTATAGATCCTATCATTCCAATATTATATAGTTTTGTTTTTTTATTGATTTATTATTTACAATTAATTGGAAATCCTGATGCGATAAAAATTTTACTACAAGGATTTGTATTTAATATTTCATTATGGTTTTCTTCTGTTTTTATTATTGCTAATAATATTCCTATTAATAACAAAAAAGGACGATATATTGCTACAATTATCACAGCTGTGATAGCGTCAATGATGTTTTATAAATCTTATTATATTATTAATCATATTTTTGCAGTAATAATAATAAATATTAGTGCAGCGTTGATAGAAATTATTTGTAAAAAACCTGTTTTTGGAATATCAAAAAAAGTTAGTGATGTACCAGAGAAATTGAGATTCACAATATCAACAAAATATATTACAAGAATTATTATTGGTATAACAATGATCTGGAGTGTTTTTTTTACTTTGAGTTTATTTCCTAATAATATTTTTGAACAAAGAGAGAGTGAATATTTTCTAAATGTGGTAGGAGATTTTTTCCCTACATATCGTGTTCAAAAAAGTAACTTTACAAATATATTTAAAGTAGAAGATATTCAAGGTGAAACATCCTACATTATTAATAGTGATTCTAGTCTATATAGAACATATATCAATATATTACTGTTGGTAAAAGACGATATTATTAAAGATGTAAAGATAGTCAAACTAGTTACAGCTCATTCTTATTATATTGATAGTCAATTCAGAGAATTATTGATAGATCAAAATATTAATAATATGACAGAAATTTTAGATGAAAATAAAATTAAACAATATAGTAATAAAAACCCTTTTGTCAGTTATAGAGTTGTAGATGCTTTTAGAAAAGGCTCTAAAATTTATAGTGAGTTTATTAAGAATAAAAGAGAGTAATATGAAACAACACATTTCTCATGGTCCATTAGTTAGATTTTGCTTGCATCCTTTAATTTTTACAATGAATAGTGCCTACCAAGGCGTTATTGCTGGAATAGGAATTTTAATTTTATATCCTTTTTTATCAATGGTTATTGATTTATTAAAAAAAAGAATACAAACGATAGATGCTTTTTATATTACTTCTTTTTTGGGAGTATGTAGTGGTACATTGTATGTGCTATTGGTGGGTATGGTAGATTGGAGATTATACAAAGAATTAGCCTTTGTTTTTCCTGCATCAATGACAGCTACTTCAATGTTAATAGGTTGGTTAGAAGATCATGAACATGAGAGAGAATCTACTCCTTTTATCGAAGCATTTATATCAGCGATCTTGGTGGTTCTTTTTTCTTGTATTAGAGATTTAATGTTACATGGATCATTGAATTTTAAATTTGGTTCTTTTGGTGAAATTTACAATTTTGGTGGCGATTCTGTTTTTGAAAATATTATAAATAATAAAAAATATTCTTGGTTTTCAGTAATTAATATAAGAGCAATGATCTTTTTTATTATAGCTATACTTATTGGAATAATGGGACTTGCTCCTTCAAACAAAGGAGAAAAAATACAATGAGTTTCTTAAGTATTTTCTTTTCAGGAATTTTTTTTGAAAATATATTTGTTTGGCATGCTATTGGATTGGGTACAATTGTATTATTTACTTATACTTTAAGTGAATCTTTTTGGGTTGGTTTAAGGATAATTCTTTTTTTATTGATGCAAACTATTATTATGATTATTTTAAAACCTTGGTTCATATTTCCTGGAAAAGAACTGTTCTTATTAATTGTACTAATAGGATTCGAAGTGATATTTAGTGTTATAATCGGTTTTTTATTACCAAAGTCTCGTCTAGAAGAATCTGTTATAGGATTTATTCGTAGAGGAGATGCTATCTTACCTTTAATTTGTTCGGTGATTATAGGGAAAAATTTTGGAGCTATGGATAGTATTGTTTATTCGTTAGGTCTGGGTATAGGATTTATGCTGGTACTATGTACTATTACAGCTATTAGTATTAATTTTAATTTTTATAGATTAAATGCCAAGCATACCTATGCTTTGAAATTATTTATTTTAGGTCTTTTATCAATGATTAGTTATTAAAAAAACACTAGGAGGAATAATTATGGATACAGATATTCGTCGTATTACAGAATTAGCAGTACAAAAAAAAGAAATACTTACTCAAATTGAACTGGAATATGAAAAAATTATCGTAGGTCAAAAATTAGTTTATAAATATTTGATGATGGGTTTATTGACTGGCGGGCATATTCTTATTGAGGGATTGCCAGGATTAGCAAAAACATTATCTATCAGTACTCTTGCAAAAATTTTAGATCTGGATTTTAATAGAATTCAATTTACTCCTGATATGCTTCCTGCTGATATTCGTGGAACATTGATTTATAATCAAGGTTCTGGAAATTTTGAAGTAAAACAAGGACCAGTATTTACAAATTTTGTTTTAGCAGATGAAATAAATCGTGCTCCAGCAAAAGTTCAAGCAGCTTTATTAGAAGCTATGCAAGAAAAAACAATTACTATTGGTGATAATACTTATAGATTACCAGATCCATTTTTAGTAATGGCTACTCAAAATCCTATAGAACAAGAGGGAACTTATCCTCTTCCTGAAGCTCAAATGGATCGTTTTTTATTAAAAGTAATTGCTCATTATCCGACAAGAGCTGAGGAAAAAAGAATTATTTCTCGTATGGGAGGTATGATTATTCCAGAACCGAAAAAAATTGTTTCCAAAGAACAAGTGCTTGATCTACAAAATTTTGTAAAACAAATTTATGCTGATGAAAAAATCATGGAATATATTGTGAATCTTGTCTATGCTACTCGTGATCCAGAAGGTGTACAAATAAAATCAGAATATATTCGTGCTGGAGCTTCACCAAGAGCATCTTTGGCATTTCTTAAAGCGGCTAAAGCGGAAGCATTTTTTGATGGAAGAGCATATGTCATTCCAGAAGATATTAAAAGTGTTGCTCATGAAGTGTTGAGACATAGATTGTTGATTTCTTTTGAAGCTGAAGCTGAAGGATTAACTTCAGATAGTCTTATTGATCAAATTCTACAAAGAGTAGAGATTCCTTAAACAACTATACAAATTATATATGATATACAAAAACCCCCAAAATTTTTTTTTTGGGGGTTTTGTTTGATATTTATTATTAAATTTAATCAATAGATTTATAAACGCTTGGATAAATAGAATTATAATCTGATCTGTATAAAACTACTCCATTTTGCATAAGTCTAGATGTTGGACAAGCAATAGGTAATGCTACATCACTTTCTCCAGTACCACGAGCTGTAAGATTTAATCTCATATCAAAAATAACTTTATTATTTGCATCGATTTCTATATAAGGAAAAGGAGCTATTGTTCCAAAAGTTCCTATATAAGAATTAAATGGAGTTTTGTCTATATCAGAAACAATTTGTGAATATACTAAAGTACCATCTTGGTTTGTATGCCTATATTCCCAATCTAATGTTGCAGTTTTTGTTTCGTCATTGACAGAGAATACTAACAGACGAGAGCCTTCAGCTGGATAATTACCATCATCACCAGAGTTATCAAATACCATAAATTGATTGTTTGAAAGAAAAGAGATACTGTGAGTATGATCTGGACCATTTATTCCTTTTAGAATATATTTTGCTAATAATGGAATATTATAAACATAATCCATGGTATCAGGAAGATTGTAAAATAAACGATTCGTAAAAGGTATAGTATAATCTTTTCTGATAAAAATCCATTTTAGTGTTTCAGTGTTATAATCAAAGGCAAAAATACCATGTTGACGGAAAGATAAATAAATAGTATCAGTTTGTTCATCAAAATCTATAGCGTTAATATGAGCCCAATCAATAGCATTTTGTTTTTTAGGCATTCCAGGATATCTAATTCCTGAGGCGTATTCATCAAAAGGATTATCTTCTGAGTCAAAAATAAAATTTTCTAATCCTGTATTATCTTTAGGATCATTATTAACAGTTTTTCTAATCCAATCACCAATTCGTATTTCTTTGACGATAGTACCTTTGGAGTCAACTTCTAATATCGCATCTTCAACACCATATTGAGATTTATCAAGAATAATTATATTTCCATTATCTCTATAAAAGAAATCGTGATGATATCTTTTGTCCGCTTCTTTTACATTATAGACAGGCTCTTTTGGTCCTTTTACAATATTAACTAGCTTGCCTAGCATATTGTATGTAAGCACTTCTGGAGCGACAGTATTTAGTATAGAAAATTGAACTTCGTTATTACTAGTATTGAATTTCATGGCGTGTAGTTCATTAGTACTAGAAAGATACCATCTAATTTTGCCATAATTATCTGTAGCAAAAAGATCTTTTAAACTAGATACAGGATTAAAAAAATTTAGAAAATTTTTGCGTTCTTCGTTAATAGGTCTATTATTGACTAAAACTTCTATAGATGTAATATACTCTGATGCTCGATTAGTAATAACTATTTGAATAGTTTTGGATAAAGCGGGAGTTGAAATAATAATAGTATTAGTGTATTCAAAATACATCCCTAAAATTGGAAAAGTAGTATTAGTAGCATTTTTCCAAGTATAAGATAAATCAGAATCTTCACCATCTTGTCCTTTTACAGTAATAGTTAAATCTGTATTAGGAGCTTGAATATGTAATTCTGCAGAAAGGGGAGTAATAAGGTAAGGATTTATTTTGAGAAAATTATTAGATTTAATAATTGTAGAATTATCGGGAACTTGTTCCAGTGTTATTTGTGAATTATTACTACAAGAGATTGTAATAAAGAATACAGAGCTAAGTAATATTTTTTTCATTTGTGTACTCCTAATATATTTATAATTGAATATATTTGTATACACTAATTATAGATTATAGTAGTGAGAAATTCAATAAAAATTCTGGATATTATTGAAAATACAATATAAAAAAGCACATACAAATTTGTATGTGCTTTTTTTATTACCATTTAAAAAATTATTATTTTTCTAATAATTGTGTAAAAAGTTCTTCAATATCATTGAGTGCTTCTTGTTTATCAAGAATAATTACTTTTTGAAGAAGTTTTTGTGCTATGTATGCTTCATCAGAATGATCTTTTAATACTTCCATGGTGAAAGGCAACAATGCTTTGTTATTTTCAGCTAAAATTTGATCTTGAATTGCTAAAACTCTAGTAGTAGCATCTTTTTCCAAATTCAAGAATTTTTGTACGATAGCAGTGATCGTCATATCTCCAGGAACTTCACCGTGCTTATCTAATTCTTTAGCATATTTGAAAGCATGGTGGCAATCTTCTTGAGCTTGTGTTAAAAAATATTCTGCAGCTTTTTCATAACCTGCTTTTTGAGCTTTGATTGCTAAATCAATAAAACATTTTACAGCTTCCATTTCTTTCAAGACTTCATCTTTGATTAATTGTAGTGCCATTGTAATCTCCTAATAATAAACTTTATATAGTTTATTATAGATGATTTTGGTATGTGATGCAATAGATTAATTGTTATTTAGGTATTATCGTTACTCTGTTCATCTTCAAATAGAGTTTCTATATCAGATATGGAATCAGCAGAAAATAAAATACTGATTTTTTGGAGTAGTTTTTTAGCTTTATAACAATCTTCAGAATGTTTGGACATCATATCTGAGATGAAAGGATAAATACTACGAAGATCTTTTTTTTGAGCTTCTTTGTACATATCACTAATTCTTTCTATAGCACCGTATTCGAGCTCATAGAAAGCTTTAGTAATTTCTACAATATTTTTATTATCATCCAATTCTTCATTGTATTTATCCAATTCTCTTGCATATAAAAATGCATGTTCACAATCTTCTTGTGCTTCCGTAATGAAAAATTTTGCAGCTTTTGTATAACCACATTTTTGAGCTGAAATAGCGAGTTCGACAAAGCATTTTGTAGATTCAATTTCTTTCTCAATTTCTTTTTTTATAGATTCTAATGGCATATCTTAGCCCTCCTTTGTAACAATCTATTTTGAATATAATCAATAATTCATAAAATTTCAAATAAAAATAAAAATAAAAATAAAAATATTTGTCATAGAATAAAAAAATGATTATATATAAATTAGATAACTATTGTGAGGTTCGTATGTTGTTGAATGAATTATGGAAAGAAATTCGATCAAATCCTTTCTCAGTGCTAGGTATACAAAAAATAGAAAAGAGATATTATATTAGAATACTACCTAATGATGCTGATTCTGTGAAAATTTGTAATAGAAATAATAATCAAGAAATAGTAGTACTTAAAAATAGAGATGGATTTTTTTATACAGAATTAGAGGACAAAATAGATTATATATTAAAATATAAAAAAGATGATTATGAATGGATAGAAAAAGATCCTTATTCTTTCCCTCCTGTGATTAGCGATTATGATTTATATTTGTTTTCTGAAGGAACTCATAGACGAGTTTGGGAAATACTAGGGGCTCATATAACAGACTGTCAAGGAATTACAGGAACAGTATTTGCTGTTTGGGCACCTAATGCTAAGAGTGTTCGTCTTATAGGAGAATTTAATAATTGGGATAAAAATAGATTTTATATGCGTACTCGTAATAGCACAGGTGTCTGGGAATTTTTTTTACCTGAGGTGGTACATTCTGTAAAATATAAATTTGCTGTTGAATCTATAAATGGATCTATTGTAGAAAAAAGTGATCCTTTTGCTTTTTGTACAGAATTGAGACCAAATACAGCTTCTATTACTTATCAATTACAAGATACATGGGGTGATCAAGAATGGGTACAATCACGGAGTAATCATATAAATCAAGCATTGAGTATTTATGAATGTCATTTGGATTCGTGGATAAGAGATGAAAAAAACAATTCTTTATCATATTGTGAAATTGTTATTCCTTTGGCGGAATATATTTTGGAACATGGATTTACTCATGTAGAATTAATAGGTATTTTAGAATATCCTTTTGATGGATCTTGGGGTTATCAAGTAACAGGTTATTATGCTCCGACAGCTCGTTATGGTTCTCCTAATGATTTTATGTGTTTTGTTGATTATCTACACAAATGTGGTATAGGTGTTATACTGGATTGGGTACCGGCACATTTTCCTAATGATGCCCATGGCTTGGGTAATTTTGATGGAACAGCATTATACGAACATGAAGATCCCAAATTAGGATGGCATAATGATTGGGGTACTTATATCTTTAATTATGGTCGTAGTGAAGTGAGTCAGTTTTTGATAGGAAGTGCTTTGTATTGGTTAGATGTTTTTCATATAGATGGTTTGAGAGTAGATGCAGTAGCGTCTATGTTATACTTGGATTACTCTCGTAAAGACGGGGAGTGGATTCCTAACAAATATGGATGTCGTGAAAATTTAGAAGCTATAAAATTTTTACAATCTCTTCATACGGAGATCGAGCGTTATTATCCTAATGTAATGACTATTGCAGAGGAGTCAACCTCTTATCCAAAAGTTACAGCGCCTATTTCTGAAGGAGGATTGGGTTTTACATACAAATGGAATATGGGATGGATGAATGATACTTTGAATTATTTTTCTATAGATCCTCTGTTTCGATCATGGCATCATCAAGAAATAACTTTTTCCTTAATGTATGCTTTTAATGAGCACTTTGTACTTCCCTTTTCTCACGATGAAGTGGTGCATGGAAAAGGAACTTTATTAGATCGAATGCCTGGTAATGATTG
Organism: Spirochaetota bacterium; assembly: GCA_030154445.1. Classification (NCBI taxonomy): domain Bacteria; kingdom Pseudomonadati; phylum Spirochaetota; species Spirochaetota bacterium. Next base: position 81,206 of record JAGUQW010000006.1, read on the forward strand.
GGAAAAATTTGCAAATTTACGATTAATGTATAGTTATATGTGGGCATATCCTGGTAAAAAATTATTGTTTGCTGGTCAAGAATGGGCTCCATGGCAAGAATGGTGTGAATCTCAATCTATTGATTGGCATTTGAACAGTTATGCACTGCATACAGGAATGCGTTATTTGATAAAAGATCTCAATCATCTCTATAATACAGAATCTGCTCTTTATCAAATAGATAGTGATTCAAGTACTTTTCAATGGATAGATTGTGATAATACTGAATCTGGATTATTGATATGGGTGAGAGAAGATTATATAGGAAATAAAATATTGATTGTATTGAATTTGAATACTATTATTAAAGAACACTATAGGGTGGGAACTCCTGTATCAGGATCTTATAGAGAAATTTTTAATAGTGATAGCTCTCACTATGGTGGAGCAAATATATTGAATGATCAATATATATATACAGAAAAAATTTCATGGCAAGATCAAGAGAATTCTTTACTAATAAATATTGGCCCTTTATCTGCTGTCATGTTCAAGATTTCCCCATATTAATCTGTATATTTCAACAAGACCCCCCCCCTATATAAATAGGGGGGGGGTTAAATTTTATTGGATCTTGTCAATGAGAATTATATCTTATAGGGCAGACAGATCGTATGAATAAGATATTCCACCAGATAATTTAAGATTATGTTTAATATTAGTTATAATATTTGTTGGCTCATAACGGAATTGTAAATATCCACCAAAACCATTAGGATCACTATAATATAAGGTGTTATTCCATCTAATATTAAAATTCTCTGCTAATGCTTTTCCAGAATCAGCTTTTCCGTTAAGAGATGCACTACCTTTAGTTCTGAATCTTGCTTCAGTTTCGAAAGCCCATCTAGGATGAAATGCCACAGCATAAGCTGTTCTTATATCTATATAGTTAATAATATGGCGAGTATTACCCTTTTCTGCTGTTTGAAGAGTAGCGTATAAAGAATTTCCTGTGAAATAAAACTCATAAGTATTTTTTATTGAGAATGATTGATTATCAGTAAAATTCAATTTATATTTCAAAGCTGCATCCATACGACCTGTTGTATGAACTCCTAGAGTAAAGTATTTATCAAAATTAAGATTAATTAATCCATAACCTACAATATCATAACTTGCTGTAGGTGATCCCACTGTATCACCATTGTGAGCTGTATTTAGAGATCCAGTCTCTGTACAAAGGGCTATAGTAGTATCTACTGATAACCATTTTGCATTAGCAAAATTTTGGGAATAATTCATTCCTGATTCAGACCATAGATTGAGTAACTTCCCAGCTTGTGGATTGATATTCCCTGATCCACCACATACATACACACTAAGCGCCTTATTAACATTGGGCTTTTGTTCTTGTGTGTAAGATGTTGTTTGCACAGCTATTGATAATACTAGTACAAGAAAAATATTCCTCAACATTTTTTGTATCTCCTATAATTTTTATACATATTAAACCCTATTGTATTATTTTATATCATATTGATTAAAATGTCAACATATTACGCAAAAAAAAATAAAAAATAGACAGAAAAATATTCGTTGTCTATTTTTTAGTAATAGTATAATATATAATAAGATATTTTAAAAGGTGATATCAAGTATTAATATGATTTTTTTTAATATACTAGCTGTAAAATATAACCATCTTTGAAATATTCTGGGATGGTAAGTTTTAATAAAGGTTCTATTTGATTGTATCCAGGAGATATTAATAAATAATATTGATTTAGAAAATAAAAAGAATAATATAGTATTTTCTTTTGAGAAGGAATCACAAAAATACCAGAATTAGGATAGGGGCCTTCTTGAATAAATTTTATAGGATAGGATTCTGTTGGATATTTTGCAACTGCGCCTCGTGTTACAGATACTCTTCCATATTGATTGTCATTAAAAATAACATATAGATCCTTATTGCTTTTTATATCTGAAGTTATCCATACAGTCTCTTGTAATTCTTCGAAGATAGATGTTGTTAAATTTAACAAAGGAATCTTCTTAGAAGCAAGGTTTAGTTTAGTTTTACTATTTTGTGGAGAGGCGAGATCTTGATTGTAAATAGTATTGTATGGTAGTAAAATCATAAAACTGAGTATTATAATAGAAAAATATTTAAATGTCATTATAGTCCTCATTATTTGAAATAATAATTTTATATCGGTTAATTATTAAATGTGTTTAGTTACAAAATTGTATAATATAATATTATATAATATAATGTTATATTATATAAAGAAAAGGTGAAAATTTTGAAAAAAATAATTTACAATATCCTATTTTTTATTAGTGTTACTTTTTTTATTCCCACATATACACAAAATGTTGTTAATGTAAGTCTTTCCACACAAGAAATGAAAAATGGTATAGCACTTTTTAATGAAAGAAAATATGCAGTAGCTATTCAAGCGTTTGAATTAGCTTTATCTTATGAGCCACTAAATCATGCTGCAAAGTATCGTTTAGGCTTATCATATTTGTACGCTGGTTATACTCAGAGTGCTATAAAAATTTGGGAAGAATTGGTTCGTTTAGGGGTTGCTGATCATCAAGTAATAGAACAGCTAAATAGTCTTTATTTCAAAATATCTTTGGATGAAGGTTATGACTATGAAAACCCTTATATTTTTAGAGAATACTACGATGGATTTACGCAAGGGGGACATGATATCTTTAGAACTTCTTTTGTTACTTATGATAGTGCTAGAGATCTTAAATATGTGTCTTCTATAGGTAAAAAACAAGTAGTTGTTTTGAATAATGCTAATAATATTGTCAGTAAATATGGATCTCGTTTGTTTTTACCATCTGTTTTAGAGATTCCCATGGGCTTGGCAATTTATAGTAATTTGTTATATGTTGCTGATTATAAAAAAAATAAAATTTTTGCCTTTAATAGAGATAATTTTGGTAGTGTAGTATTGAGTTTTGGAGAAAGTGGTTCTTTATCGAATCAAATATCTGGACCTATGGGCTTGGCTATTTCGTATGATCAGTATCTTTATATTGTAGATAATGGTAATAGTCGAATACAAAAGTTTCTTCCAGATGGTTCGCATGTTTATTCTTTTGGAGAAAAGTACTTATATAGACCAACAGATATTGAAATAACAAAAGATATTATATATGTAAGTGATATTGATAAAAATCAACAAGGACGAGTTGTTTTGTTTGATAATAATGGTAATTTTATCACTAATATTGGGCAACAATTTTTAAAAGAACCAAGAGGCTTGTATTTAGAAGATGATAAGTTATATATTTCTGATGCTACAGGATATCTTTATATTTATAATACTATTTCTAAAACAACAAGCTCCTTTGTTACGGGTGATAAATTAGTAACCCCCTTTGATATGATTAAAGATAAAGATAAAATTGTGTGGCGTACTGATTTCAATAGTGAAAAAATCGCTATTTATACACCTCTTCAGGGAATATATGGAAATGTTAATATAGAAGTGCCACAAGTTCTTACAGATAAATATCCTTATATTTATTCTGTTATAAGAGTACGAAATAAAGATGATTCTCCTATCACTGGACTTTCTAAAGAAGAATTAGGATTGACAGAATTTGATCAAGCTGTTCCTGATTTATTAGTTAATAATATGGATACTTATAGAAGTAATATGAAATTATCTATTATCATTGATAATAGTTTAGCAGCACAAACTTATGTTCCTCAACTAGAGTATTATTTAAAAACTTTTTTAAGTAATACTTCTGGAGCTGATCAAATCGATGTATCTATGTTAGATGAAAAAACATATCGTTCAAAATTTCAAATAGCTAGTGTTTCAAAAATATGGACTTTTATTACTAATCATCAACCAAAATCAGAACTTCCTATTTCTTGGGATGTACCTATTTATGATGCTGTGACATCGTTATTAAATAGTTTTGAAAATAGAGCTATTATTATCTTTACCTCTGGAGAAGGATATCAAGATTCTTTTTCTGAATACGGATCTGATGTTATCAATACTTATGCAGATCAAAATAGTATTCCTATCTATATAATTAATTTTGGTACTAAAAACACAGAATTTTGGACAAAAATGGCTGAAGATTCTCATGGTAAATATTTTCAAGCAAATGAAAATGCAGATCAGATTTTGGATTTATATACATTTATTAAGAACTCTTCACCTTTAGAATACATAGTAGAGTATACTGGTTATGATTATTCTGATATCCCTGATTTATGGATAGATACTGTTTTAAAATTAGAGCGTTTTGGAGTAAGTGGGATAGTGTCTAGTGGGTATTATGTGCCTAAACCTGCAAAAAAATCTATTAACTTACGGGAGATGTTTTTCCCAACAATTAGTACTGTCAATGAATAAAGCTTGTATTATAGGATTGTACGGGCAAGTGGGTACAGGCAAAAGCACGGTGTCTCAATTTTTTGTATCCAAAAAATGGACTTATATTAATCAAGATCTTTTAGGTCATCAAGTAATTGATGAATATAGGGATGAAATAGTACAATTATTTGGCGATCAAATAATAGAATACAATCAGATTGATAGAAATAAACTTGGTGCTCTAGTCTTTAATGATCCTCAAAAAATGTCTGACTTAGTAAAATTTTCTTATCCTATTATTATTCACAAAACAAAAAAGTTGTTAGCTCAACATGATAATCATACTATTATAGAAGGTGCTTTTTTTTATAAAGTGAGACATAGTATTCCGTATACGCATCTTATTTATATAGAAACAACTCATGATATTCTCTACCAACGTCTTATCAACAGAGGGCATACTATCTCTTGGATAGACAAAGTTCTCTCTTCTCAACAAGATATCCAAGAGCATAAAATATTAGCCGATTTTGTCCTCAATAATGATGGAGAAAAAGAGGCTCTTCATAGCCAAATTCAAAATATTCTTTCTCAGTTATTTTAATACTCTTCTTTAGTTTATAACTAGATATTGTCGATATAAGTTTATCTATTTATAGGAAGATAAATGTTAAAATTTTTTTATATGCTATTATTTGTATTATTGATATTATCAAATGTATCTTATACAGCACCTCAATCAAAAAGAATACATACAAGAGTTCTTTTAAGTTCAGATTTAATCTATAAAATTAGCTTGAAAGATCCTTATAGTATTATTGTTAATAATAAAAAAGTATTGTACAAAGGTAATTTGGATATTCGATTTCATAAACAAGGTATAGTACTTAATAATAAATTGTTAACAACACCATGCATAAAAGTTTTAGGGACGACATCTTTTTCTGTAAATAATCGTGCTTATAGAGGATCTTTTGTTATACATAGAGAAAAGAATAATCTTAATTTTGTGAATATTGTAGAATTAGAGCAGTATTTGTTGAGTGTTGTTCCGTCAGAAATATATAAGTCTTGGAATCATGAAACATTAAAAGCTCAAGCTGTTGCTGCAAGAACTTATGCCTTATATGAAATGAAAAATAGTAGACAGAATAAAAATAGAAATTTTGATCTTTTTGCGGATACGAGATCTCAAGTTTATAATGGTATAAAAGAAGAATATAAAAATACTTCCAAAGCAGTCTGGGCAACAGAAGGACAAGTATTGACTTACAAGGGTGCTTTGATAAAATCTTACTTTTCATCTTCTATTGGTGGTATGAGTGCTGCTGGACATGAAATCGGCGATAATAAACCTTATTTGAATCCTGTGAAATCATATTATTCAAAACAAAATCCTAATAATATTTGGGCTATAAAAATTCCTTTGAAAAAAATACAACAACAATATAAAACTACTCAGATTAAATCTATGGATGTTTCTTCTCGAAGCCCTTCAGGGCGTATTAATAAAATTAATATCAAAGATTCTAGAGGAAAAATAACTTCTATCAGTGGATATCAATTTAGAGAAAAAATGGGTGCTACGAATATGAAAAGTACAAGAGCCAAAATAACCGTCTCTAAATCAGGAAATCTTATTATTAAGGGAACAGGATATGGACATGGCGTGGGTATGGGACAGTGGGAAGCTCAAGAACTAGCACAAAGAGGTGCTGGCTATTCTCAAATATTGAAATATTTTTATCAAGGAACACGCTTACAAAAATTATATTAACATAAAAAAAGAGAGCTTATAGCTCTCTTTTTTTATGTTAATGATTTATTTATAGTTTTATCTTCTTTAATTTCAAAGAAAATAATCAGAATAGATAATAAAATACAACCTGATACAATAAAAATATCGGCAACATTAAAAGTATACCAACGATATGTTGCTATTCCAAAATCTAAAAAATCGACAACAAATCCTCTAATCATTCTATCGATAATATTACCTAGAGCTCCACCTAAAATCATTGCTAGAGCTATTCGTCCAGTAGGAACTGCTACTTCTTTGAGTAATTTAGAGATATTGTGGTAGAAATACCCTAAAATTATTAATGCTATTGATGATGTGATAGAGAGGATGGCTACAGTGTATGATTTTGGTAAATCGCTTAATAATCCAAAAGTAATTCCAAAATTTTGTACATATGTTAATTTGAAATAAATATCAATAACAGAGATTGAATCACTGAGAGGGTACGGTTGATAATTAAATGTTTGTAAAATAGCCCATTTAGTATACATATCTAAGGTGAATGCACCTAATACAATAGTTATCAATAATAAATTATTTTTTATTTTTGTCATCTTAAACCCCTTGTTTGAATTTTTTAATAATGGAAGAACAACTTATACACAGTTCATCTTGTATGTTTTTTTTGATTTTCCAACAGCGTTCACATTTTTTAGTTGTTTTGTTAATAGCTGTTTGAGCAGTAATAATAAGTTCAGTATTGTTATTTTTTATAAGTTCTATAGACGATATAATAAGAATTTCAGTAAGATCATTAATATAGGGTAAAAGATTATTGTAAGTAGCTGTATTACAATTTATAATAATTTTACCTTCTAAAGATGATCCGATTATACTTGAATCTCGTAACAATTGTAATTGTTTCATAGATTCTTCTCTTATCGTATAGAGTATTTTAAAATCCTGTGCCAATGAATCATTAATCCATTCTGAAGGAGTAGTAGTATTCATTAATAAATGAACAGATTCTTCTTTGTTATGTGAAGAGGTGTGATGATAAACCTCTTCACTTGTAAATACCAATACGGGAGAGAGCATTAATGTCAATTCTTCTAAAATATGACTCAATACTGTTTGTGCTGATTTTCTGGAAGGATCATTAGCACTAGAAATATATAATCTATCTTTTAGAATATCAAAATATTCTCCACTCAAATCAATAATAGTGAAATTAAATATTTCTCTATAGGCTCTATGGAATTGATAGTTATCCATATATTTTTTAAAATTTATTTTTAAAGTTGCCAATTTATGCAACATGTGTTGATCTAATTTTGTAAGTTGATTATAAGTTAAGCGATCATTATTATTAAAGTCAAATAATGATCCCAAAAGATAACGAAAAGTATTTCTTAATTTTCTATAAAGATCTACAGTTTTTTGAATAATATTATCACCAATTCTAAGATCTTTAGTATAATCTTCAGTTACTGTCCATAATCTAAGAATATCTGCCCCAAATTTGTCAGTAACTTCTGATGGTGATACAGAATTACCTGCAGATTTATGCATTTGATGTCCATTTTCATCCAAAACCCATCCATGAGTAAGCACTGCTTTAAAAGGTGGAAAGCCATTTATACCCATACTATTCCATAAAGAAGATTGAAACCAGCCTCTATACTGATCGTTACCTTCAAAGTAAAGATCAGCAGGACATGATGCGTATTTGTTGAGTACAGCATAATGAGAAGAGCCTGAATCAAACCAAACATCTAAAATATCCTCTTCTTTTGTGAACTCATTGTGACCACAATGTGGGCAGAGGAATCCTTGTGGTAAAAGTGTTGTTGCATCATTTTCAATCCAAAAATTCAATCCTTCTGTACGGACACGAGTAGCAATATCCATTGCTAATTGTTCTGAAATAATAGCCTCTTCACAATTTTTACAATAAAAAGCTGGTATCGGTACGCCCCATTTGCGTTGGCGTGATACACACCAGTCAGGTCTGTTGGTAAGCATATTTTTGATTCTTTCTTCTCCCCAACTTGGCATCCATTTTACAGAAGAAGAAACAACTGCTATTGTTTTTGCAGCTAGTTTGGGGTCAGATACTTTGAAGAACCATTGAGGTTTTGTTCTAAAAATAATAGGTGTTTTAGTTCTCCAATCGTGAGGGTAAGAGTGAACAATATCTTGGGTGAAATATAACAATCCTAATGTTTTTAAATATTCAATAATTTTTGGATTTGCATCAAAAACTTTGACGCCTTGCCATTCTGGTACTTCAGCTGTAAAACGACCCTCATCATCAACGGGAGATAAAATATCTAAGTTATATTTTAATCCTGTGTTATAATCATCTGTACCATGTCCTGGAGCAGTATGAACAATACCTGTACCAGTATCCATTGTTACATAATCAGCAAATACTACCTTAGATTCTCTTTCAATCCAAGGATGAGCTACTTTTAATTTTTCTAAGTCATTACGAGTTATTAATTGACTTGAAACTTCTGTTGCTGCAGTTAGTGCGAGAATTTGTTCTTTTAGAGCAGAACCAAGAATCATGGTAATACCAGAATTAATAGTTACAGCTTCGTAAGTTTCATCAGGATGAAAAGCAATAGCAACATTAGACGGTAGTGTCCAAGGGGTTGTAGTCCAAATAATAACATAAGATTTTTGAGGTAAATTGATATCTTGAAAATTTGTAATTGGAAATAGTGTATATGCTGTAGGAGATGTATGGTTATGGTATTCGACTTCAGCATCTGCAAGAGCAGTACGACTTTCTGGAGACCAATAGATAGGTCTTTGTCCACGATAAATATAACCATTTCCTACTAATTTGCCGAAAGCTTCAATAATAGATGCTTCATAATCGTTAGACATGGTAAGATAAGGATTATCCCAATCTGCAGTTATTCCAAGACGCTTGAAACTATCGCGTTGTTTGTTTACAAATTGTTGAGCATATTCACGAGATTTTTGACGAATTTCAACAGGAGTTAAGGAATCTGCGGTTTTACCTAAGGACTTTAATGTATTTAATTCTATAGGAAGTCCATGACAATCCCAACCAGGAATAAAAGGAACTTTGTATCCTTCCATGTATTTATAACGACAAATAACATCTTTTAAAATTTTGTTTAATGCTGTTCCAATATGGATATCCCCATTAGCATAAGGCGGCCCATCATGAAAAATAAAAGAAGGAGCTTGTTCTTGTTTGCTTAATCTTTTTTGGTAAATATTTTTTTCTTCCCACTCTTTTAATAGGATAGGTTCTTTGTTAATCAACCCAGCTCTCATATCAAAATTAGTTTTTGGGAGATTGACAGGATAGGATTTCTTTTTACTCATAATTGTCTCACTTTTAATATTTAATATAATTATAACAGAATACATATGATATTGCAATACTTAAAATATGATTTATAGTATCTCTCATAAAAGAAAATAAAAAATAAAAACCCCCTAGTTATCCTAGGAGGTTTTTTTTATTAAAAAAGAGACTCTAACTCTTATTGAGTAGAGCTATGACAATAGGGATAGAATCATTTGGGGTTTTAGATTAGCTTGAGCGATCATGGAGACAGATGCTTGTTGAAGAATTTGATTCTTAACAAGGTCACTAACTCCACGAGCCATATTAGTGTCACGAATACGAGATTCGGCAGCACTAGTATTCTCATAAGCAATATATAAGCCTTGATATACACTTTGAAATCTATTTTGATAAGCCCCAAGTTCTGTTCGTTGACTTGTTACTTCACGTAGTGCATTGTCAATTTTTCCTATGGACAAATTAGCCATATCAGCAGTAGTTGTACCAATGGTAGAATTTCCATTACCATCACGCAATCCTAATCCTTCAGCACTAAGTTGTTTGATATAAATTTGAACATTATCATCTTGATTAGGTCCAATATGTAATAACAAACCACTACTAGCATTAGAAGTAGTAGAATTATTTGCTACTGAAGCTGTATTTACTGCTTCTTGACCTTCTCCTGTCGTTTCAGCAATAGGAGAAGGTGTGCTAGGTTGAGAAAATCTACCATCGAGCATAGCCATAGTATTGAATTGAGCAGTATTAGAAATACGATCAATTTCATCTACAAGCAATCCTATTTCTAGATTAAGATAGCCACGATCTTCATCCGTGTAAATCCCATTAGCCCCTTGAACACTTAATTCTCTTACCCGCTGTAGAGAGTTAGTTACTTCTTGTAAATAACCTTCTGTAGTTTGAATAAAAGAAGTTGCATCTTGGGTATTTCTCATGGCTTGATTTAATCCACGAATTTGAGTACGCATTTTTTCAGAAACAGCAAGCCCAGAGGCATCATCTGCTCCACTATTAATACGCATCCCTGAAGATAGTTGCTCCATATTTTTGGACACTTTATTATCCATTATATTAGCTTGTCTATTTGCAAAAATAGAGCTAATATTATTATTAATAATCATATATTATTCCTCCTTGAATATATACCTATACAAGAGTAGAGCCTCTTTCTAAATTTTGTAGATTAAGACATGGTATATAATTCTCGTAGGAAAAATAATATATTATTGTTGATAATGTAAAATCAGGAATATTCCCTAAATAAAATTAGAGAATATTCCTGATTAAATAGTTTATCTTAATAGTTGTAAAACCATCTGTGGTCTTTGATTAGCTTGAGCTAACATTGATATAGCAGCCTGTGTTAGGACTTGGTTTTTCGCTAATAAGCTAGATTCTTGAGCCATGTTAGTATCACGAATACGAGATTCTGCAGCTTGGAGATTTTCTGATCCAACCATAATACTACGAGTAGCTGATTCTAGTCTGTTTTGATACGCACCTAAATCAGCACGTTGTTTGTTAACTTTTGAAAGAGCTTGATCGATAGTACCAATAGCTATATTTGCACTGTCTTGTGTTGAAATTGAAATAGGATTGTTATTTCCTACATTTCTTATTCCTAATGCAGTTGCATTCATAGTATTAATTTGAACTTGTACTCTTTCGTCCATATTAGCACCAAGATGTAAATACATTTCAGCAGCAGGTGTACTTTCTGCTGTTGGTTCAGAGAACATACCTGAAAGCATTTTTAAACCATTAAATTGAGCTTGTGAACCGATACGATCGATTTCGTCAACCATTTGTGCTACTTCTGTTTGAATATATCCACGATCTTCATCAGAATAGATTCCGTTAGCTGCTTGAACAGAAAGTTCTCTAACACGTTGAAGTGCATTGCCTACTTCTTGTAAATAACCTTCTGTAGTTTGAATAAAAGATACGCCATCTTGGGTATTTCTAAGAGCTTGATTTAAACCTTTAATTTGAGATCTCATTTTTTCAGAAACAGCTAGTCCTGATGCATCATCACCAGCACGATTGATACGCATACCTGAAGATAATCTCTCCATGTTTTTATCAGTCATCGCTGAATCTATAGCTAATTGGCGATTCCCAAAAATAGAGCTAATATTGTTATTGATAATCATGATATCCTCCTTGATTCATGTAAGGTTTTTATATCTTATTAATTATATAATAAAAATTTATACTGTCTTTAATTATTATATAAATTCAATATATATTCCTCCTATTTTTTTTATATTTTATTTATAAAGTTTTTCATATTTTAACCGAGAATATACAATACCTTTATTTTATAAATATATTGTATTTTTGTATCGGATCTATAATCTTTAAAACTTTAGTTTAAAATATAAAAAGCACTCTTTAAATAAAAGAGTGCTTTTTTGGTATGGAGTTTCTATTATCCAGAGAATACTCTGAAAGATCTATCAAGTTCTAAAAATTCTAATAATGATAGATGAATTGGTAATTTAAGTTGAGGATCTTTGGCAAAAATTAATTGAGAATCATTGACAGAGGCTTGTAATATTTTTTGATCTTTGGTAAAATCTGCTAACTTAAAAATAGGAACTCCTGTTTGTTTAACTCCTAAAATTTCACCAGGTCCTCTAATTTTGAGATCTTCTTCAGCAATAATAAAGCCATTTGTAGTAGAACAAAAAATATCCAATCGAGAGTCAGCATCATAGCCATAATTTACAGCAAAACAAAAAGATTTTTCTGAGCCTCTACCAACACGACCCCGTAATTGATGTAATTGAGCTAAACCAAATCGTTCTGCATTTTCTATAATCATTATAGTTGCATTAGGTATATCAATACCTACTTCAATGACGGTAGTAGCAATAAGAATTTGAGAATTATTTAGTGAAAATTCTTGCATGATTTGATCTTTTTCAACTTGAGACATACGCCCATGTATAAGACTAATATTGTATTGAGGAAAAAGTTTAATAAATTCTTTATACACTTGTTCTGCTGATTTTACATTGCTTATAGTTTCATTATCTTCAATAAAAGGACATACAACAAAAGCTTGTCTTCCTTGTTGGACTTCACTGTGTAATTTGTCAAGCATAGCTCTATATTGCTTTTGTTTCACCTGAGTTGTTTGTATTTCTTGTCTTCCTACTGGTAGTTCATCAATGATAGATATATCCAAATCTCCGTACAAAGATAAAGTGATAGTACGCGGAATAGGAGTAGCAGTCATTACTAAAATATCAGGATTATCACCTTTTTTGATGAGCATTCCTCGTTGTTCTACTCCGAATTTGTGTTGCTCATCAATCACCACTAAAGTAAGATTATGATAAATAACTTCTTTTTGAAAGATAGCATGTGTTCCTATAAGAATAGGAAGTGTACCAATCTTCAGCCCTTCCAAAATAGGTTGTCTGTCTTTGCTTGAGATACTTCCTGTTAACAAAGCACAAGGGATTTGTAAAGTTTCTAATAGAGGTTTTATTTTTTTATAATGTTGGAAAGCTAAAACTTCTGTAGGAGCAAGAAAAGCTGCTTGATGACCATTAGTCGCTGCAAGAATCATAGTAGCGAGAGCAACTGTAGTTTTACCAGAGCCAACATCTCCTTGAACTAATCGATGCATGGCATGTTCTTGATTGAGGTCTTTAAATATTTCTTGGATAACACGCTTTTGAGCGGAAGTCATTTGAAATGGTAAATGTTGTTTAAATTGATGTAAGATAGCTTGATTAGGATAACGATGCTTTTTTATTATTTTAATTTCTTGTAGTCTTTTGAGTTCCAAGGCAATTCTTGTACAGAGAAATTCTTCATAAGCACCTCTTACCCTTGCTTTTTCTAATTGTGAAAAAGTGTCAGGGTAATGTAATTGTTGTATGCATGATGTTTTATCTAATAAATTCCTGCTTTCTCTAAAATATTTAGGGATAGGATCTTTGATGTTTTTGAGAGAGAGATCAAAAGCTTTTTTAATTATTTTGTAAAACTCTTTTTGTTTAAGACCTTCTGTTAATCGATAAACTGGCATTATTTTCCCTAATAGAGAAGTAGCAGATCCAAATTTTTCTATTATTTCAAATTCAAAATTAGAAGATTGAATTTTATTAAAACGAAATTCAAATTTGCCATAAATATAAAATTCTTGACCTATAGGCATTGATTTGTCTATGCCACGCATATTGAAAGTAACGAGTTCAGCACTAGCAGAATGATCAGTAATAAGAATTTTGATTTGTCTTTTTTTGTTCCAAAAAAATGATTCTTGTGCGATAACAGTAGCTTTGATAACAGCTGTTTCTTGAGAAAAAACAAGATCTGTTAAACAACTAATCTCAGTTCTATCTTCATAACGAAAAGGAAAATAAGTAATAAGATCTTCTAAGTTTTCTATGCCCATTTTGTGAAGTAAAAAAGTTTGGCGTTCTGTATAATGTTGAGTAATAGGGATGGTTTTGAGTTCAGGAATTTTCATAAGTACCTAGGTTATAATCCTTTTTGTCTAGCTTGTGCTTCAATTTCTGTATTGATTTCTTTCATTAATTGAGAGAGACTATGCCCATCAGATGCATATTGTATAAGAGTATCTTTGAGAGTAGATTTGGGAAGAGAGGTATTATCTTTGTAGTCTTGTATATTCTGATCATTGTTAGACAATTTTCTCATTAATTTGTCAAAACGCATCATTTCAGGGAGAGATTTTGGAATTCCATCAAAGGTACTAGTACGCTCTGATTTTTCTTTTTTCTTTAGACGCTCCCAATTAGTAACAACTTCTTCTTGACTAGTTACTGTTGTATTTCCAAAAACATGAGGATGTCTAAAAATAAGTTTCTCTTTTGCTTGTGTATATACATCTGGTAAATTACAAATATTATCTTGTTGGGCAATATGACTAAGTAGTAATAGCATAAAAGTAACATCACCAAGTTCTTCAGCGATATCTTTGGAATCATTTTTTTGAATTGCTTCAGATAATTCAAAGCATTCTTCCAAAAAGAGTGCGTCTAATGATTGTATAGTTTGGTTTTTATCCCAAGGACAACCATTTTCGGAGCGTAATATATCAATAATTTTGTATAATTCTTCTAAAGAATTAATCATAAATTTATCCTTATTGAGATGTTTTTAATCTGATTTTTGATGTTTTTTTGAAGTTAGTAAATATAGAAGAAGTTTCTCTTTCTTTTATTGGAAAGGCAATACTTTTTAGAATTCCTGATAAATAGGGAGCAGCATTATGATTGTTGAGAAGATCACTAACAATAAGAATTTCTTTGATGATCACAGAAGGTGTAGGTTCTGTTTGAAGATTTAACACTCCTATGAGTAGTAGTGCTTTATCAAGAGTCAAAAATTTGTCCCAAGTTCTATTAGTACTAGTCTTAGAGATAATATTAATCAATAAATTTTCTTGTTCGTAGATTTTTATAATAGTAGTTTGAGCAAATTGTACGATTTGATATTGTACATTTGAAGGTAGCGTAGGATATTCTGGTAAGTATGTTTCTAATTTTGCTACATAATCTTCTATATATATAGGAGGGACTGTACCATTACTGATAATATCCATCTTGTCATTAAGATATAACACAGCTAATAAACGACCATATCTTCGGGCACTAATTTTTTTTTCTATCATAAATAATTCCTGTATACTTTTTACTTTTTACTTAATTATTTGAATTTATTAAAAACATTTTGATAGGTATTGTCAGAAGGTGTAAGAGTGATTTGTCCTTCAGTAATTCTTTTTTTAATAGATTTTTCTATTGCTTTTTCAGCTCGTTCAAATTTGATCATTTCTTCTACTTTAGGTAAGGCTGCATCAAATTCAAGTTGTGATGGCTGAATCACATCAAGAATTTTTATTGTTAAATATGTTGAAACTCCTGTACTTCTAAAAGGAATAGGTTGAGGAATGAATATACCTTTATTTTTGGTAATAGGAATAGGAGCGCCACCTAAATTGAGAGAAGGTTGAAGAGCAATACCTAATATTTCGTCAGGAATTTTCTTTTGAAGAATAAGAATATCTGGGGTAAACAATCCTGTTTGTCCAGAAAATGAAGTAAATCGTAATGAAGAATATTTCTTTTTAAGATTATTAAAATTATTAGAATCATCGAGATCTTTAGCAAGTTCTTGCATTTTTGTTTCTACAGTAGAAAGTTCTGATAAAGACCATTTATCTGAAATTTCAACGGCAAAAATAATAAGATTAAATTTTGGAAATTGAGAATCTTTGAAGAGTGCTTTGTTATTGTTATAAAATGTTTTAGATTCTGATAAGGTAATAGGTTTGTTAATTTCGGCTTTGATATGTACATCACCGAACATTAATTGTCTTTTTATTTTATCTGATCTGATGAGCATTCTATATAAATCACTATAATCATCATATAATTTTTTGCGTTGAGCACTAGTAGGGTCTGAAGGATTATTAGTCATCGCATTAATTTGTTTTCTTAATTCTACTTCATCCATATAATATTCTGAATTATTTTCAGCAATTACTAACAAAGATGATAGAGTGATTAGTTTTTCTAAGGCCTGATTAGCTGTAGGACGCTGTTGAGAAATAATTGCATCGAATTCACGCATACGAGTAATATCAACACTGGTAATAGCTATACTACCAACACTAACAACAATTTGATTCATGACTGCTGCTGGTGTATTGATAGATATAGTACCTAGTAGAATAATAAATATAATATTTTTTTTATTCATGATATCTCCTGAATATTGTTATGCAATAATTTTTAGATAGAAATATTTTGCCAAACAATATTTTGTTGCATTATTTCTTCTGATATACTTTGTAAGTTATCACTATATTTGGTCGTTAAAAACACAAGAGGTTTGATAGGCCCTGTTGTATTTTTTGAAATAATAGGTAATACTTGCTTTGTGATTCCATTATAGGGATTTATTATTGTTAAGTTCTCATAGTGAAGTTGAAATTTTTCTAATAATAAATTATAATGAGTACAACCTAAAATTAAATATTTGATATTATTAGGAAATTGAGTTATATATTGATTAGCTATTTCTATAATATTTTCTGTATTATTTTCTATCGCAGGAACTAATTGTGGTGCTGCAATTTGCGTAATATTAATATCAAAATTTACACGGTAAAAAGCATTTATATAGGCTTGATATTCTACTGTAAATGAAGTTGCAAGGATCCCAACATTTTTAATATTACCGAAGTCTTGTATATAGCTTTGTACAATAGAGTCGATAATACTATATAAAGGAATTTTTGATAACTTAATTTCAGGAATTAAACTACTCATTGTATTACAGGCAACAACAATACCTTTGGCTTTTGTAAAATAATTAATATTACGATTAAAAATTTCTTTTAATTGATCTTTGTTTTTTTCTCCATAAGGGATATTTTGAGAATCAGCAAGATATACGAATTCTTCGTGAGGGAATTGCTGGTGAAGATGTTTGAGAATACTCAAACCACCAAGTCCCGAATCAAAAACACCAATAAATGACATATTGAGATCCTTATAAAGTTGATATAATTATCTTATTATACATTGTTGAGACTCTTTATACAAGTATCTATGATAAAAATAATAATAAATTAATATAATAAAAATAAATAATATTTGTTAAGTATAATATTGAGGGCACATAAATTATGGGATTATTTCAAGAATTACCAGAAAATAGTTATATAAGAAAACTTCTAATAGGTGTAGATGATGCCTTTGCTGAGCGATTTTTACAAATGAAAAAAAATTATGAAACAGCTACTGATAAAGAAGATAAACGCATATACAGAGATAAACTGGGAAATATGTTTTGGGAATTATATCCTATGATTGCCAAGATGATAAATCCAGAACTAAGTACTGCTAAAAGATTGTTTTTACGCTATGGATTAGTTGATCTTAGAAGTTTATCACCAGAAGATCAGAAATTTATTTTGAATCAATCCTTAAACCCAGTGAATTACGAGGAAGAGACAGTTTTTTATGCTGATGAATGGCTTCAAGGAATAGTCGATGGCAAAATAAAACCGTCAGCTACTGATGAAACAGAAGGTCCTAAAATATCACAAATCCAACCTCACCAAGTAAATGCCAAACAAGAAAAGTATGTTTCTTTATTAAATGTAGAGCGTAGTCGATTTGAAGGATTTAAACAACAAAGAAATGATTTATTACAAAAAATCGATAATGGATTAAAGGTATTAACAGAATTACATGCAGATCCAGAAACACAAATAGAAGGCCTCTATACATTTGAACAAAATAAAGCACTAGATGATATTCCAGCTTTTCATAAAGAAATTAAAAAGATTAATAAAGAAATGGTATTGAGTGCACGAGCGATGGTTAAAGCTCAAGAATCTCTTGGCGAATTACAAACGGTAGAAGGTGGTGGTGAACTATCATCACCAAGCAATCATAAAGATATAGATAGTTTAATATCTGAGGTTAGTAATTTCCGACAAATGGTTAAAATGTCGGTAGGGCGTAAGGGGAATCCATTTCCTTTACTAACTTCTGGATTCTTGCCAAAAGGAAGTAGGGATTTTCTCTTTAGAGATATAGTAAAGAAAAAGTTAAATCAGTGGTTAGCCTTAGATCCAGAAGCTTTTCATCGTATCTATAAGGGTGAAACAATGAATATTATGCCTTATATGATCTTAGTACCTGGTTATGGAAATATAGGAGCTTGTTGGGAAGCTTTGGATAGTGATAATAAAAAATTTGGAAGAGGTAGAATGGTTCTTCCTATTTTTACAAGATCTGCAGATCTATCTTTACTTACTGGTATTGGTGATATTCGATGGCAAGCTGCGAAAGAAATTGCTTCTTACTATTGGATGGAAGAAGGATTAACAGGTCGTTATTATGAATATTATCTTGAAGCCAAGCTCAAAGGTGATCTAAAAACATTATTTATTACCGATTATCTTTTGTGGATGACAAAAGAAACGCAAGGTGTTCAGAAATTAGAACAAAATTCACGCTATGTATTTTGGCGATATGTGCCTCTTCCTACAGAGAACAAAGTACAACTCAGTAAGAAAGGTTATTATTACAATCAACTTTGGGAAAAAGAACAAGTCTGGCGTCAGAATAAAGATAAATAAATACAACGAAATAACTAAAAATCCTCCTATTTAATAGGAGGATTTTTTGATTTGTTTAGAACTTTGTAACTTATAAAGTAACCTGCATAATAAGCTCACCGGCTTTTACTATTCCAGAATTTTTGATAATTTGTAATGTTGCTGTTTCTGGTTTTTCTACGATAATAACAGGGGTAATAAGCGTTGAAACTTTGGATAACAGAGTTTCTTTGTTAAAGGAAATTAGAGGAGTTTGATTTTTTACAAATCCTTGTAAAGGGGCTAAAGCTTTAAAACCCTCTCCATTCAATTGAACAGTATCCATACCTATATGTACGATAGCTTCTATAGTACCATCATTACAACCGATAGCATGTAATGTATGGAAAATATTCACTTCACAATCAAAAGGTGAATAAAGAGTATCTTGGGTAGGATTAATACAAATACCTTCTCCCATCATTCCTTGTGCAAATGCTGCATCAGGAGATGCAGATAATGGTAAAATTTCTCCATCTAAAGGAGAATATATATTGATGACTTTAGGAGTCTTTTTTAAAAAATTAAACATGGTAACCTCAAAATATTTTTATTTAATTGTATAGATTATACAATTAAATAAATAGATAGTCAACTATAATATATAATATATATATTATATATATTATATATATTATATATTTTCTTATTTTAAATTTGCATAAAAATTAAAACATGTTATGATAGTTTATAGTGATCGATATAGAGGTATTACAATGCAATTAAAAGTGCTCCTGAATAGGCATGAATTAGTAGTCTCTGCAACAAAAATACTTGTTGAAAAAATCAATAATAATCAAAAAGAATATTTTGTATTGGGTTTGTCTACAGGATCTACAGTATTAAGTATTTGTGAAGAGTTAGTACAATATGTACAAGTAGATCAGGTTTCTTTAAAAAAACTTATTGTTTTTTATGCTGGGGAATTTGTTGGATATTCAAAAAAGATGCAACAAAAATATTTTGAATTATTACAAAATAATTTTTTTTCTAAGATTGATATCCTTCCTCAAAATATTTATACTTTAAATGGAATTGCTGAAGATCTTTCTATAGAATGTAAAAAATATGAGCAAAAAATTGTAGAATTAGGTGGAATAGATTTTTTCTTAGGTTCTTTAGGATCAATGGGTGAATTAGCTTTTAATGGACCTGGATCTTCCTTGCATTCTCGGACAAGACTAAAAACATTGACATCAGAAACAATCAAAGCTGATGCTCGTTTTTTTGGAGAAGATACTTCTAAAGTTCCTTCACAAGCTTTAACAATGGGAATAAGCACTATTTATGACTCTAAAGAAATATTGATAGTAGTCTATGGAATACAAAAAGCTTTTGCGATTAGATCTTGTTTGGAAAAACCAATTTCTAATATGAGTCCTGCCTCTATTTTACAAATGCATCCTAAAACTACCTTTATGGTAGATAAAGTTGCTGGTAGATTATTAACAACATTGATTAATGAATGAATTGCCTGAATTTGAACATAGGAGAAGGGGATGAGATTAATTATCACAGAAGAACATGTTGGTGATTGGGCTGCCTATTTTATAGCAAAAAGAATACTTGATTTTAACCCTACAGAGCAAAATCCTTTTATTTTGGGAATACCTGGGGGTGGGACTGTCTTACCTATGTATGAAAGACTTGTTCAGTTTCATAGAGATGGGGTATTATCTTTTAAAAATATAGTTTTTTTTAATACAGGAGAGTATTTAGGGATATCTCCCTCTAATGTTAATAGTTTTTACTCAACTATTAATACAAGATTTTTTAATTTTGTTGATGCAGAACTCAAAAATATTCATTTACTAAATTCTTTGGCAGAAGATATAAAAGAAGAAGGGCAACGCTACGAAGAATTAATCAAATCTTACGGGGGTGTTCACTTGTGGATTTGTGGCTTGGGAGATGATGGACATTTGGCATTTAATGAACCGGGCTCTTCTTTAACATCACGCACAAGAGATAAAGAATTAACTTTTGAAACGCGTGTTGCGAATGCAAAATTTTTTAACGGCAAGGTAGAATTAGTTCCCAAAATCGCATTAACTATTGGAGTGGGAACACTTCTCGATGCACAAGAAATTGTCGTATTAGCTCAAGGCTCTGCCAAAGCAAGGGCTTTACAAGTAAGTATTGAAGAAGGAATCAATCATCTATATCCTGCTTCAGCATTGCAAATGCATACAAAAGCAACATTTGTTGCAAGTGAAGAAGCTGTAGTAGATATTAGAGTCAGAACTTATCGGTATCATAAAGAAGTAGAAGCTAAAAATATTCATCCCAAAATTTTGATTAAAGGATTGTATAAATCTTATTATGCGTTAGTTAATGCTAGAGTATTTGACGGTGATAAGTTTCTTGATAATGCAACAGTGATTATTGAAAATGATAGAATAAAAAGTATAGAAATGGATTCTTCTTTAGATATTGTTATGACAAAAATAGATCTCAAAGGAAAAATAATTGTTCCTGGATACATAGATCTTCAAGTTAATGGTTGTGGTGGAGCTGATATTAATCATGATATTTCTTTAGATACTTTACAAGTATTACACGAAACAAATATCAAACATGGAGTAACATCTATAGCACCAACATTAATTACAACAAGTGATGAGCGTATTTTAGAAGCTATAGATCTTATTAATCATCTCGAAAATCCAGAATTATTGGGAATTATTGCTTGGCATTTTGAAGGACCATATCTTTCTAAAATCAAAAAAGGTATTCACGAAGAAAAATATATTAGAAAGCCATCTATAGCAATTTTAGATGCGATTATAAATACTAATATTTCACGCAAAATAGTCACCTTAGCCCCAGAAGAAGTAGATAGTGTGCATATCAAAAAATTAGCAGATGCTGGTGTAATTGTTTCTATGGGTCATACTAATGGGACTTTTGCTCAAATATCAGAAAAAATACCTAGTGGTCTTACTATGGCGACACATTTGTACAATGCCATGAAACCTTTTGACTCTCGAGAACCGGGAGCTGTAGGAACAGTGTTGGAAAGCGATAATATTTATGCAGGAATTATTGTAGATGGAATTCATTGTAATTATGCTTCTGTGGATATAGCTTACAAATCATTAGGAGATCATCTATTTTTGGTGAGCGATTCATCTGCTCCTGCAGGTACTGATATAAAAGAATTTGAATTTGGTGGACGGAAAATTTATCATAGAGATGGTAGATGTATTGCTGAAGATGGTACTTTAGCTGGAGTTGCTATTTTGATGGATAAATGTGTTCAGAATTTAGTGAAGTATGTCAAAGTACCACTAGAAGATGCTTTTAGAATGGCTTCTCTTTATCCAGCGCGTTCTATTAACAAAGATGATGAATATGGATATCTCAAACCTGGTTATAAGGCTGATATTACCATATTAGATACAGATTTGAAAGTACATGGTGTAGTATCGAATGGACGCTATATACCAGTTGAAAATTAAGACAATAAATAATATATTACGACAATAGGAGTCAATATGACTACAACTAAAATAAAAGGTATATCCGCTTGCCCAGGAGTTGTTTCAGGAAAAGTATTTATCTTTGCACAACCAGAAATCAAAATTAATAATAAAAATATTGTAGAATCACAAATAGAACAAGAAAATCAATTGTTTGATACAGGGCGTACTCAAGCAAAAGAACAATTAGAAAATATCAAGAGAATCACTTTAAAAAATATCGGTGTAGCCGAGGCTGAGATTTTTGATGGACATATAGAAATTTTACTTGATGAAAGTATGGAAGAAGAAGTTAAAACATTAATCAAAGATGAGCTATTTTCTGCTGATAAAGCAACACAAATCGTAGCAGACCAATATATAGAAATGTTTAGTTCTATGGAAGATACTTATATGCGAGAAAGAGCTGCTGATATGAAAGATATATTTAGACGCCTTGTATCTAATATTTTGGGTATTCATATTCCTCAATTATCAGAAATAGATGAGCCTTCTATTGTGATTGCATTTGATTTAACACCTTCTGATACGGCTCAAATGGACAAAGAAAAAGTACTAGGATTTGTAACTGCCGAAGGTGGTGCTACTTCGCATGTTGCTATTATGTCTCGCACTTTAGTAATTCCTGCCATTGTAGGAGCTAGAGAAATTTTGGATAATGTTCAAAATGGTCAAGATATTATTTTAGATGGTTCTGAAGGTGATATTATTATTAATCCAAATGTCGAAGATAAAAAATTTTATGATAACAAACTAAACGAATACAAAAAAGAAGTTCAAAGACTTGCAGGGCTCAAAAATTTACCTGCTATTACCAAAGATGGAGTAACTATTGATCTCTGTGCTAATGTTGGTACTGATATTGATGCTTTACCGGCATTAGAGCAGGGTGCAAAAGGTGTTGGATTGTATCGTAGTGAATTTCTTTATATGGATAGATCCAATTGGCCTTCAGAAGAAGAACAAACAAATGCCTATGCTAATGTAGTTCGTGCCTTTGATAAAGATCTTGTTATTATTAGAACACTAGATATTGGTGGTGATAAGAGTTTAGATTATTTTACATTTCCTCATGAATTGAATCCTTTCTTAGGTTGGAGAGCTCTAAGAGTATGTTTGGATAAAGTTGATATTTTCAAAACTCAATTGAGATCTATTTTACAAGCTTCTGCTCATGGTAAAGTTGGTATTATGTATCCTATGGTTATTTCTTTAGAAGAAGTTCAGCGTGCTAATGAATTATTAGAAGAATGTAAAAAAGAACTTTTAGCGGAAGGAATAGATTTTGATCCTAAAATTCAACGAGGGGTCATGATAGAAACTCCATCAGCAGCAATGATAGCGAATGAATTAGCAGATCTTGTTGATTTCTTTAGTTATGGTACTAATGATCTAACACAGTATACTCTTGCAGTAGATAGAGGTAACCCACATATTGTTAAGCTATATGATTCATTCCATCCTTCAGTACTGCGTCTTATGGCTCAAGCAACGGCTGCAGCAAATGCTAAAAATGTTTGGGTTGGTGTTTGTGGAGAATTGGGAGGACATCCTCTTGCTACTTTATTTTTGATAGGTATAGGGGTAAAAGAATTAAGTATGAGTGCGATTAGTATTCCTAAAATCAAAGAAATTATTCGTGCAACAACAATGACAGAAGCTAAAGAAATTGCTCAAAAAGTTCTTTCTTTAGGTACAGGTGCAGAAATACAAAAATTCTTAGAAGAATCACTTGAAAAAGTATTAAATAAATAATATAATATATTAGTTATATTAAGGAGTTGAAAATGAGTTGTATAGAAGTCACCATATCAAATGAAACAGGTTTGCATACAAGACCTGGTAATGAACTAGTTAAACTTGTAAAAAGTTTTGAAGGTTCTACAATAGAATTAGAAAAAGGTGATAGAAAAGTTATTGGTAATTCTTTACTCAAAATCATGTCTTTAGCTGTGAAAAAGGGAGATATGTTAAAAATACATATTTCTGGTGGAGATGAAGCAAAAATTGGAGAACAGTTAGTTTCTTTCTTTGCAAATCTTAAAGATTAATTTTTAATATTTAAAATGAAAACACTCTTGGTAATAAACTAAGAGTGTTTTTTTGTTTGAATACACAGTATATGAAATAACAAAAGAAAAATATACAGGATCTATAATGTATAATCTTTATCAAGTTAGATAATGATTTAAGATAATGGTGCTGTAGCCCATTTGTCCCAATATTTTTTTAACATATGATTTCTAATAATATAAGTCAATACAATTCTCAAAATTTCTTCAATAATAGTAGCTGCCCAAATTCCTGTAATACCAAAATTTGTATGGTATAGTATCCAATAAGACAATATAACGCGTATAGGAATAGCAACAAGGCTAACATAAAGAGAATAACGAGCGTAGCCCATACCATTTAAGGTGCTCATATTAATCCCTACAGTCATTGTAATTAAAGCTATACTCAAAATCCATAAAAAATTATCCAAGGTAGTTTGTACAATTATCTGATCGTTAGAAAACAATCTAACAATAGGAATTCTAAGTATATAAAAAAATAACATAATAGACAATCCTGTAATCCATTTAGTTTTGGTTACAGATCTTATTATTGCAATCATTCTATCTTTTCGTTTGGCTCCAAATGATCTGCCTATTAAGGACATATTTGCAATATCAAATCCATATAAAAGTTTGTAACACATATCACTAAGTAAGAATCCTACATTGAAGATTGCCCCCCCTAAAGGAAAAACAGCATTCATCATGGATATGATACTAGCAGTAGATAAACTCCAAATCATTATTTCTATAGTAAGAGGAAATCCTAATTTGAAACGCTCTTTAAGATCATATTGAAGAGGCAATATAGTAGTAGTTTTGATATTGAGATAATTATGTTTCCAAAAATACATACTCAAGATTGTTGTAGCTACAAGCTCTGCCAATACAGTAGCAATAGCAGCACCTTGAATCCCAAATTCTGGAATAGGCCCTAAGCCCCAAATCAAAATAGGATCAAGAATAATATTTGTGAAACATTGAGCAAGAGTAGCATACATAATTATTTTAGTATTTCCTAAGGATTCCAAAATAGATGCAGGAGCACCTAATCCAACAAATCTAAAAAAATATAAAAATGATACTGTTTTAATATAGATAATAGCGTTATCAGCAGGATCTCCTGTCAAATTCATCAATTTTGCTATTACTGGACTCATTATTTGCCAAAAAACAAAAAAACAAAAAGATAATATAATTGCTATTAAAAAAGTCATTTGAGCAACTTTAGTAGCAGATTTTTTATTTTTTGATCCAATACGCTGAGCAATCATAACCGTAGTTGCGGAAGCTATCCCAATCCAAAATGATTCAAACATCCAAAAAGGTATAATAACAGATGAAATGGCCAGTAAACTATCACTATTATATTGACCAATATACATTGTATCAATAATTTGTTGTATATATTGAGAAAGTGAGCGAAGACTAGCTGGAATACCAATTCCTAAAATTAAAGGAGTTATTTTTCGGGTTAATTTGTTATATGTTGACATCTGAAAATCCTAATAAAAGTTATATAATAATAGTATAGTTATATTGTATCTATATTGTCAAATATAAATACCTATTATCTTCTAAATAATAAAAAAACATTAAAAAATCCCCTAGTTTATACTAGAGGATTTTTTAACACATAGAATATATTATTTTTTCATAAATTTAATCATTTCATTTTTATAAATATCGGATTGAGTCCCAAAAATAGCTTGTGTTCCATTTCCAGAAATAATAATAGCTTTAGCACCTAATTCTTTTAATTTATCTTGATTGATGAGACTAACATCCATCACAGAAATTCTTAATCTAGTGATACAAGCATCTGTAGTAGTAATATTGCTAGCACCACCATATGCTTCAACAAGTATTTCTGCAATTTCATCGATAGCTACATTTTTTACAGATATTGAGTTTAATTCACGACCAGGGGTTGGGATATTAAAAATTTTAATAGCAAAATAAAATACGACAAAATATAGTATTGCCCAAACAATACCCAAGAGAATGAGCATGTATTGGTTATGTCCTAATCCGTAAAGTAGAGTAAAATCAATTAGCCCATGAGAGAAAGTTGTACCATGGCGAATATCCATAGGAGTAACAATAAGATATGCTAAAAAGACTAAACCTGCGTGTGCTAAATAGAGTAACGGAGCAACGAACATAAATGAAAATTCAATAGGTTCTGTAATACCTGTTATAAATGATGTGAGGGCTGCAGAGATCATTAATCCCATTACGGCTTTACGATTTTTTGGTTTTGCACTCAAACCTATAGCAATAGCTGCTGCGGGTAGTCCCCACATTTTGAATAAATATGATGGTGCTAAATTTCCAGCAGTAGGATCTCCTGAAAGATAACGTGGAATTTCACCTTTTATTAATTCAGCCGGAAGAGCTGTACTAGCAAGAACATCGGAAGCATTTTGAGCTAAATAAGAAATTTCATTTTGGACACTAAGTAAATTAGCTTTATCAAAATTGCCTATTTCAAAGAAAAAAGGAACATTCCATACATGGTGAACACCAAGAGGAATAAGTAATCTTTCTAAAAAACCATACATTGGGAAAGCTATATTTGGATTTTCATAAGCTGCCCAGTTTGAAAAATTTTGGATAGCACTGCCAATAGGAGCCCAAATAAATACCATTACTACCCCTAAAAGAAGACAAGACAAAGCATTTATAATAAGAACAAATCTTTTTCCTCCAAAAAATCCTAGAATTTCTGGTAATTGAGTATTATAAGTTCTATTAAAAACAAAAGCAGATAACCCTCCTACTAACAATCCACCAACAGCACCCATATCAAGAGATTGGATATTTAAGATAGATTTTGTTGGAATACTGTTGATTGTTGCAATAGCCCCTACAGTACCAAGAAAAACTACATAACCAACTAATGTTGCAAGAGCTGCTGCTCCATCATTGTTTGTAAAAGCGATTGCTGTTGCAATAGCAAATAATAAAGGAAGAATACTAAAAATAGTATCACCAGCAGTTCCCATAACACTAAAAATATTACTTAATATAGGTGATATCGCTATATTTTGTACTGCAAGAGCTGCTGGTACGCCCACACCTATCCCCAATAATAGACCAGCAACAGGTAGTACCGCAACAGGTAACATTAAAGCTTGCCCAAGTTTTTGCATGATTTCAAATCCTGAACCATTTTTTGACATAATATTCTCCTCAATTAATCAATTATTAATATATATTTTTATTGTTATACTTTATAGTATATTATATTATTGAATAGTCAAGCAGAAAATCGTTATGGAAAATAATAAAAATAGATCTTTTTTCTAAATCTATGATCGTATATTATAAATTTAATTTGATTTGATTTCAAACTTCTATTGATATTAAATAATTAGCTTAACATATAAAATCTACAGATATTATTATTTTGATCACTAGCTATCATAAATTTTTATAAAAATTTGATATGTATTTGAATGTTATATATCTTTTATCATAAATTTTGCTAAATTAAAAAAGTTTTCAAAAATTTAAAAAATAAATGAAGAGGTTTAAGATGAACAAAAAAAAAGATATCAATACATTAATAATTTTGTTGATTGCGATAGTTCCCCAATGTTCTTTGACTTCAAATGATAGAGCAGAGAGTAACTGGCTATTATCTGTTAATAATACTACATGGAAATCTGATCATAATGGTTAAAGTTTGCTCCTTTGGGAAAAAATATTCTTAAAGAAAATGGAGTACAATATTATTTTTGTTATGCTGAAAATTCCAGAATAGGGATATATTTTACAGATATTAAATTTCCTCTAACTAAATGGTATGCATTTCATTTGACTAATGATTGAATTCAATATGGACCTTTTTTATTGACAAATAATATCATGAAACAAACTAGTGAAAGTAATATTTTTATAAAACAATAGTAATAAATAATAATTTTTTAAAATATCCGTAGATTGCAATTTGATATTTTAGTAAAAATAAATTATAATACTGTCTATATAAATATTATAAAAGGAGAACTATATGTATTTAAATTTACAAAATCTAGCCGATTCTTTTGAATATAGAGAAAATTCTATTTATAGTAAAATGTATGACGGTGAAAGATATGTTGCTGTTACATACGGAACATTTTATAAAAATATTCGTGCTATTGCGAATTATTTACAAGAGATTTCTAAACTGAATAAAGGTGATAAATGTGCTATTATGTCAGAAAATCGTCCAGAATGGATGATGATGTATTTTGGAATTGTTTATAATGGTATTATTGCTGTTCCTTGTGATGTTATGCTTTCTCTTGAAGAGGTTAAAAATATTATTAGAAATTCTGGTATAGAAGTCATGGGTGTTTCTCTAAATATTTATGAAAAATTAATAAAAGATTTAGAAATTGTTTCGTTGATTAAAGAATGGATTGTTTTTGACTATTGTACGACACTTGAAGATACTACAAATACTATCTCATTCAAAGAAATATTAAAACAAGCTACTAATATATCCACATCTTTTATAAAAAATGAACTCAAACGATCAGATTTGGCATCCTTAATTTATACATCTGGTACAACAGGTGATCCAAAAGCGATTATGCTTAGTAATGGTAATTTTATGCATCAAGCAAACAACTTATGGCAATCAGCTCGTTTGATAGAACAAGATGTAATATTAAGTGTTCTCCCTTTGCATCATACTTTTCAATTTGCTGTAGAATTGACACTCTTTGCTATTGGGGGTACTATAGCTTATGCAGATTCTATCAAGCCAACAAGATTAATAGATGTCATTAAAACAACAGAAGTCACTGTTATGATTGGTATTCCTACCCTATATGCCAAAATACTAGATGGAATTCATAGAAATCTTACACAATTAAAATTTCCTATCAAGCAAATTGTTCAATTATTATTAAAAATTTCAGAATTATCTTATTTTATTACAGGGAATCATAAAACTGGTAAAAAAATACTTGCTTTTTTACGCAAAAAAGCAGGCTTAGATACTGTAAAATATATGATTTCTGGAGCAGCTCCTTTGTCCCACTCTGTCGCAAAAGGATATGCTGTATTAGGATTTAATCTTGCTAATGGTTATGGATTAACAGAGGCATCACCAGTAATTTCTGTAGGTGATCCTTTAGGTCCTATTGATAATAAATCTGTTGGTAATGCAATTATGAATGTATCTTGGAAAATTGCAGATCCTGATTCTAGTGGAGTAGGTGAAATCTGTATAAAGGGTGAGAATGTGATGCAAGGGTATTTCAATGATATGGAATCAACAGCAATGGTACTTACTAATGATGGTTGGTTAAAAACAGGAGATATGGGATATATTGGGACTAAAAAAGGAAGAGAATATCTGTATATTACAGGTCGTTATAAAAATATTATTGTAACTGGTGGAGGTAAGAATGTCTATCCTGAAGAAATTGAAGAATTTATTAATACCCATGCCTATATTTTAGAATCCATTGTTATTGGAGTAGCAGTTGCTGATAATGATATGAGTGAAGTTCCTTGTGCCTTAATTGTATTAGATATGTTGAAATTAACAGAAGAAGATATAGATCCGAATAGCTCACAAATAAAAGAAATCATCAATACTCATTTGAGAACAGTAAATACAAAATTACAAACATATCAAAAAATTCGTGGCTATGAAATTAGACAAGAAGAGTTAGAAAAAAATACCACAAGAAAAATTAAGCGTTTTGAATACAAAGGGCATAAATTTAGACATCTCTTGTCAAAACATTTTCATTAGAAAATTTTCATTAATTATTACAAATCTAAATCTAAATCTAAAAAACTCTAGTTTTCAAACTAGAGTTTTTTGTTGTTAAAATATTATTTTTTATTTAGGAAAAGCTTCAAGAAGTTCCCCATTTCCTTCTAAAGTTATTTCGAGATTTGCAGGTAATAAAAAGCTATCTCCTTGAGTAAGAGTCATTTTTTCATTTTGACAAGTCATTACAAAATAACCTTTTAGAATAGAGTAAAGTTTCATTATAGGAATACTTGATCTTATGATGGAGCTATTTATAGTCAATCGATTTAGGGTGAAATATTCCCAATCTAGTAATTCTACTATTTCACTATGGTTATTTGCAAAAGATCTCACATCTGCTCTTGCTTGAAAATCAATAACATCTGCTGATTTTTTAAGATGAAGAGGTCTTTTTGTTCCATTTTCCAAACGATCAAAGTCATAAATGCGATAAGTAATATCAGAATTTTGTTGTAATTCACAAATAAGAATAGATCCCTTTAAACTAGCATGTACCATGCCTGGTTTGATTACTACCAAATCACCTGCTTTTACAGAAATCTCTTCAAACATGTCATCAAACATATTTTTATTTGCGTTTTCTAAGTACTGTTCAGCAGTAATACCTTCTTTCATTCCCATAATTAGGGTAGCATCATCACTTGCTGAGATTATATACCAACATTCGGCTTTACCAAAAGATTTTTCTATAGGAATAGAATAGAAATCATCGGGATGGACTTGAATAGATAATTTGTCATTAATATCCAAAAATTTTAGTAAGAGAGGAAATATATTGAGATATTTATCAGCGATATCTTTTCCTAATATTTCTGTAGAATAAGTATTCAATAATTCAGGAATAGTTTTGCCTTTGAATTCACCATTGAGTACAATACCTAGACCATTATTGTGAGCAGAAGCTTCCCAACTTTCACCATAATTTTGATCTTTTTTAGGTAAATTTTTACTAAGGATTGTATTTAAAGCTCTTCCTCCCCAAACTTTTTCTTTAAAAATAGGGGAAAATTGCATAGGATAAAATTTCATATATTCTCCTTTTGATATATTCTTATATTTATATATTATTATAAATCTATTTTAGTTATTTGTCTAGTTAGTATTTTATTTTTGCTAACTATTATAATCTTTGTTATACTAACTAGACGAAAATTATAATTAATATGCATTACCAAGGAGAATATTTTGAGTGAAATTTTTATTATTTTAGTCTTAGGTTTAGTTAGTGGTTTGGCCAGTGGTTTATTTGGAATAGGAGGAGCTGTTATTATAGTTCCACTATTAGTATCTGTATTCAATTATCCACAAAAAATGGCACAGGGAACAACTTTGTTAATGTTTATAATAGCTCCGTCTATTTTAGCAGGAATACAATATTATAAAGCTGGAAATGCTAATGTTAAGACAGCTGTATTTCTTTGGATAGGGGTGTTTATAGGTGCAGCTGTGGGAGCTTGGCTTGTAAATTCTGTATTCAAAGATTCACCTATATTTACAATGGTATTAAAAAAATCTTTTTCAGTTATTATGATTATTATGGCTGTTAAAATGTGGTTTTCATAACTTGAAATAAATAAAAAAGATCTCGTATCATACGAGATCTTTTTTTTTATTATAAATATTTTATTTATTATTTGTTGCGTTAGATTTAAATAATTTGTAAGGTATAATATAAGGGGTAGTAGATTTGTACTCCTCCCAATTAAAATATTTTTTCATCTGATTTTCTAAGATAGGTCCTGTAAGATAATTAATAATACAGGTAATGGTTAATGGTGATAAAATAGAAATTAAACTCACAAAAATCATAAGATTAGAGGATATAGAATTATTACTAAAAACAGCCACACGTGTTGCTATCCAAATACCCCACCAAAATAATATTTCGCCAAAATAATTAGGATGTCTTGAATACTTCCACAATCCTTGTTTTACTAATTCTCCAGGTTTTTTCAAATATTTTAGCTGAAAATCACTGACCCATTCCCAATACAATCCTGCAATAGATATTATTATACCAAATGTTAAGATATAAGTATTTATAGGTAATTTAATAATTTGAGATTCTATAGGCATATAAAAATAAAATGGAAGACATATTAACCAAATAAAAAATGCTTGACTAAGAAAAACATTAATATAACTTTGGAGTATTTTATAACGAGAACCTTTGAATTGTTCGTAGCGGGTGTCTTCTTTTTTTACCCCGCGCATACCAAGATGGATAGACAATCGAAGTCCCCATATGCTTACCAATCCTACAACCCATAGATGCTGGGTTGGATAAAAATCCCAAAACATTCCCCATCCTGTCAAAACAACGATAACAAATCCTAATCCCCAAGCGATGTCTAATATTTTCCAAATGTTTATTGCATAAGCAATAACAAAAATAATAGTGAAAAGTATCCATAAGATTAAAAGACTAAAACCTGCATAAGTAAGTACTGATAAAACAAATATATCCATAATATACACTCCGTATCGTATATATACTTATATAATATAGTTATTATAACTAATTTTGTCAAATATATGTAATATATTTGACATAATCATAATATATAGTAAAATGTAATATCATACTCATGATTAATTATGAGTTACAATAGGAGAATATCATGTTATCATTATACGCTTTAGGTCCGATTTTGTTCTTAATTACTTTATTAACAGGTCTTAAGAAACCTGCTTATATTGTTGCCCCTTTAACTTTACTTATAACGGCTTTATTAGCTTATTTTGTATGGGAACAAAATATCAATTTAATAGCGTTGTCAGTATTAGAAGGTGTTATTTATGGTCTATGGCCTATAGGGATTATTATTTTAGGCTCTATTACCTTGTCTAATCTGATGGTAGCAAGTGGCTCTGTCAAAAAAATTCAATCTCTTATAGGTACTATTTCTAATGATAGTCGTATTACCGTGGTACTAATTGCATGGGGTTTAGAAAGTTTTCTAGAATCAATTGCAGGTTTTGGCTCAGGGTTAGCGCTACCTATTAGTATTTTAATAGTTATGGGGGTTTCTCCCTTAAAATCAGGAGTAGTTGCCTTGTTAGCAAATAGTGTTCCTACTGCTTACGGTGGGGTAGGAATAGGAATAGTTGCTTTAGCAAATTCCTCAGGAGTTCCACTAGATGAAATTATGCGTTTTCTTTCTTGGCAATTATTACTACCATCCTTAATTGTACCTTTTGTGATTACTTGGGTTGTTGCAGGTTCTTGGCAAAAAGTTAGAGAAGTTTTTTGGGTGCCTTTATTTGCAGGTTTGGGACAAGGAGTAGGAATGATGCTGCCTTTAGATCCGTCTCTTGTCGCTATAATATCAGGGACACTAAATATTAGTGGTGGTATTCTTGCTACTAATATTTTTTATCCTCATTTAAGAACTAAGAATAAAATTGATATAAAAGAAGCGTTCATTACTTTAATTCCATTTTTAATAGCAATATTTTTAATATTAATAACAAGTCCTTTATTTCCTATTATTAATCAATGGATAAGTATTTTTAAAACAGAATTTGTAATATATCCTGGTTCAAAACATTTGATTATTCGTTGGGTTGCAGATGCTGGTGTATTGTTATTAATATCTGGAATAATAGGGACTTTAATACAGGGATTATCTTTTAATCAAATAGGAAAAACATTTATCAAAACATTAGGACAATTACAAAAAACGATAATAGTATTAGTTTCAATTTTAGCTATGTCAAAAATTATGACTCATAGTGGAATGATAGATTCTCTTTCTTTAGGATTTTCTCAATATTTAGGATCTTTATATCCTTTGTTTGCACCTTTGTTAGGTACTATAGGTGTTTTAGTTACTGGTAGTGTTGCATCTTCAGGTATATTAATGGGATCATTACAAGCAGAGATGGGGCGAGCATTGAATACATCTTCAGCATGGTTAGTTGCGATGAATGCAAGTGGTTCTACTGCTGGCAAAATGTTAGCACCTCATAGTGTTGCGATAGTGATGGCAGCACTAGGCTCGTCAGATGAAGAGAGTAATATAACTGGAATAATATTCAAATTTTTGTTAGGATATGTTGGTATTTTGATGGTGATTTCTCTAGTAGGATATTTAATAATCTAAATAGATTTATTTTGAAGGAGCTAAGAATGTCTAAAGATTTTAATAGTATTAGTTATGAGGATTATTCTGCTACTATGTTAACCAATCAAGTAGATACAATAGCAAAAATAGATGACTTAGTTATAGAAAATCAAGAGATTATTTATTCAACAAGTATCCATAGTGAAAATCATATAATGCATGATATTTTTCAAATTGTAAAAAAGAAAATAACTTTTGAAGAGTTCGTGTTATTTATATTAATAATTATTATCTTTATAATTATTATTATGAGTTCTTCACTACTTTTTTTTATTAAAAAAAGACAATTTAATATCTATCATTTTAAACCTGATTACAAGATTTCTATTGTTGATTATAGGGATATTATTGATACTGACGAAAAATTAGAAGTAATATTAATGGATTCTTCTATTGTTAAAGAATATACTCCTAAAAAAGGTGATTTTATTATTCAAAAAGATGATAAAATTTGGGTAGAATCTTATGAAAAAATTTCAAAAATATACAATATTCATCCTTTAAATCATAATAAAACATATACTTATACTAATAATAAATATAAATTTATTCCTACTGTAATAACAGAAAGTAAAATAAAATTTTTAGCAGAAAAAATAAAAACTAAAGATGTCCGGAATGCTCTTATAAAAAATAATATAGAGACTATTTGTAAGGAAAAGGTGAAAATCGGATCCTTTGTTTGGATAAATTTTGCAGGTCAATTTCAAATTATGTTGAATAATAATAATATATCTAGAGAACATCTCACCGATGTCTCTAAAAATAATATTATAGATGTTAATAATTTAATATAAATTTAATAATTATATCATTAATAAATATGAGGATAATATGAAAATCAATATCGATGATATATTGCATCAAATGACAGATTTTTATGTAAATGAAATTCATAAAAAAAAAGAATTGCAAAAATTTAAAATTATTAATTTTGTAGAAAATAATATGTATATAATAGCTTTAATGCTGGCTTTAGGAATAGCAATTTTTACAGTATCTGTAGTTTTAGTGATTTTAATAATTCTTCTGAATATACCTTTAGAAATATTATGGTAAAAAAAACTCCTCATATGAGGAGTTTTTGTTTAATTAGGGCCAAAACTACAAGCACCCAAATTCATCTGGTATTGACGAGATGAAAAGCGTTTGATTTGTTGTTCGGAGAGAGTTTCATGACAATGGTGACAATGCAATCCATATGAGTATGAAGGCAATTGACGCTCTTCATCAGTTAAGGGCATACGGCAAGTATAACATAGCTGATAATTTCCAGGAATTAATCCATATCCGACACTAACTCGATAGTCGAATACAAAACATTCTCCATCCCACAAACCTTCTTCTTGAGGAATCTCTTCTAGATATTTCAAAATACCACCTTTTAGATGAAAGACTTCTTTACCTAAATTGGTAACAGTTGCATAGGATGTAGATTTTTCGCAACGAATACCACCAGTACAAAACATAGCTATAGTTTTGTCTTTCCATTCTTCTCTATGTTTTTCACAGAATTCAGGAAAATCTTTGAAGGCAATTAGTTGAGGATTGATAGCATTACGAAAGGTACCTATATGAAATTCGTAATCATTACGAGTATCGACAATAATGACATTATCTTGTTGTATTAATTCATGCCATTCTCTTGGGGATAAATAATTAGCTCTGTGTTCGTTTGGTTGCATATTATCAATACGCATAGTAACAATTTCTTTTTTTATTTTTACTTTCATTCTATAAAAAACTGCTTTATCTTTTGGGGAAAAAGATTCTTTGTATTCTAGATCATTAAATCCCCACGCTTGTAAGAAAGCCTTAATTGTATCAATACCCTGTCTATTTCCGGCAATAGTACCATTTATCCCTTCTTCACCAATAATTAGCGTTCCGAAAATATTATTATATTTACACAAATTTAAAAGTTCTTGTTTACGAGTTTCTAAATTATCTAATGTTTTGAATTGGTACAGTGCTGCTATAATCCAATGTTGATTATTATTATTCATAAATATCTCCTAGTATTTTATTGTTGAGTATTTATTATGAATCTGTTTTTTTATTATTGCAATATTTTTTTAATTTATTTTATTTTTCTTCTTCAAGAGATAGGGTAACCTCAGGATCTATAATTTCTGTAGATCTAGCGAATTCTTGTATAACTTCTAAAATTTCTTCAGAATATAAATATGAAGAAGAAACAATTATATTTTGCTTATTTGTACGCGTTTTATTTTGATAATACAGATCTTGATACCACTGATATTCTTGGAGATGTTTTTGAATACTAGGATAACGGGGTATGAATTCTAAATAATTAGAAAAAGTAGATATAAGAATAATGGCATATAGTAAAGGTGATTTAAAATTTATTAATAGTTGACTTAGTATTAATAATCCATTTAATAAGGTTAATATTTTCATAGGATCTAAGTAAGCGTATATAGCAGATCTCATTACACCTATTAATAGTGTACACATTGTTATACTAAAATGACTAAAAATTGTAATAATAATAAATTTAGATATGTTGTGATAAAGATCTTTTTTGTATAGTTTTGAGAGAAAAGAAATAAAAGTATAATAAGAATAGTATATAAAAAAAATAAAATGATAAGGAATTAGTAGTGAAATACTACTTTTTAAATTTTCAGAAAAAGAAGGGAAATGACCAAGTCCTGCATTATATTTTATATTAATACCATAAAATCGTTCTGATAAAATAGCAATAACACAAAATATACCACCACAATACAACACTTTAACATAAGAGGGAGGTGATAGTAAAAAATATTTAATTTTTTCTAATATATTTTTCTGAGGATGTGCAATAAAAAGATACAATCCTATTATAGCTTGAATATAAAAATATAGTATAGTAATACCATTTGATGAAAAGGCTGTTAATAAAATTATAGTATACCAGATACTTTGAGATAATAGAGTCGAAATATATTTTTCATCCCATATATTGTTAAAAAAGGCCTTCCAATAAGGATACAATGCGATGAGCATAAGAGTCATTGGCCATATATAATGAGACACTATACTTATATTTTTATCAAGAGATATTGTTGTAATCATAAAGGGTGAAATACCAGAAATGAATAAAATATATAAAAAATGATAAGAATATGTAGATATCTTTAAAGCTATTTTTGTATAAAGTGCGATAATCCAAGCTAAAAAAGTAAAATACAGTGCAACATATAACCCTTGACTTATGTATATAGCTGTTACAGGATCTTTAGTGGAAAAATGATACAATCGACCAATAGTTTGATAAGAGATATAAGGTATGATATCAGCAGTCCATCGAGCTGTATGCCATTCTCTCATTAAATAATTTATATGATTTTGATTTTTGATAGTATGATTCCATAAGGTATTAGGAAATCGGAGTTGAGTAACATTACCTATCATTTCTTTCATAGGATCTATCCAAAATGTAGTATAGTAACCTTGAATAAACCAATATATAAAAATAAAAAATGTTAATACTATTAGTACATACTGGTAGCGTTTTATTGTTAATGAAGGCATTTTTCACTCCTTGTCATAATTTAATTTTTCGGAAATAGTGAAAACAGGTCTATCTAAGGATTGTATATAAATACGAATAATATATTCTCCTAGTATACCTATAGAATAGAATAGGAGAGAGGCTAGTGTTAATAATAATAAAGTAATACCACTAAATCCTATGAAATAATTTTGACCAAAAAATAGAGAAATAATCGAGCTAAATAGTAAAAAACCTGTTAATGCACTTATCAAAAAAGTAATCAAAAAGATAAAACGGACTGGAGCAAAACTAAAAGAAAACAATCCATCTAAAGCAAGATTTAAACTTTTGATAAAAGTAAACTTCGATTTCCCATGTTCTCGAATAGGTAATTCTAAAGGAATAGAACACTGTTTGAATCCCATCCAAGCAAATTGCCCTCGAATAAATTTGTGTTTTTCAGGCATATTCAAATAGACATCTATCATTTTTCTATTAATAATACGAAAATCGCTAGTATTAGATGGGATAGAGACTGTTGATAAAAAATTAAAAAAACTATAGAATATTTTTGAGGTATATTTTTTTATAAAAGATATGTTTTTTTTAGAATATTGTTCTACATAGACAGAATCATAACCCTCATGGATACATTTTTCAAGCATTTTTGGAAATAACTCAGGTGGATGTTGTAAGTCTCCATCTATAATAAAAGCGTATTCACCTTTACAAAAAGTAAGACCAGCTGTAGTAGATACTTGCTGACCAAAATTACGCGCAAAATTGATAGGTTTGAAGAGAGGATCTTTTTGGGCAATAGCTTTCATGAGATCCCAAGAAGAATCTACACTACCATCATTAATAAAAATAATTTCGTAATTATATTCTGTGAAACTAACCATAATAGTAGTAATTCGTTGATAGCAAAGTATAATGTTTTCTTCTTCATTATACATTGGGGTTATAATAGAAATAAGTTTTTTCATTATTCCTCCTTATAAAGTAATATAATTGTATATGGATTTAATAAATTTGTCAATCGCGTTTGTAGATTTATTCAGATAACAATTAATTAAAAGAGATACAGAAGTTATTATTGACAAATGATATTTATAAGATATAATATATAAAATATAGGAGGGGAATTATGGTTCAAACATATATAGATGTATTAAATGCTAAAGATTATACAGGAACTGTACAAAAAGCTGTAGAATATCTA
The DNA here is from genome assembly GCA_030154445.1 of Spirochaetota bacterium. Lineage (NCBI taxonomy): Bacteria > Pseudomonadati > Spirochaetota > Spirochaetota bacterium. The sequence goes on from JAGUQW010000006.1 coordinate 119,987, forward strand.
CTAAAAAATAAAGATCAAATAGAAGCTCAAAAAGTAGGTAAATACGAAGTAGATTCTTCTTTTTTTTATATGGTACAAGAGTATCATTCAAAAAATGATGCTATTTGGGAATCTCATAAAAAATATATAGATATTCAATGGATTCTTGATGGTGAAGAAATTATTGAGATATCTGGTAAAAAGTATATGAAACAATTAGGTGATTACGATGAATCAAAAGATTTATTTATTTTTGAAGGAGAATCTTTGGCTACTTTGTTAATGAAAAAAAATGATTTAACCATATTTTACCCAACAGATATTCACAAACCTGGTCTAAGAACCTCTAAAGGAAATACTTCTGTTAGAAAATGTTTATTCAAAATACTTACCGAAAAATAATTGTTAATAAATAATCAGAGGATATTAATATGGAATGGCATATTTTAAATGTGGTAATTCTTGTCGGGTATTTAGTATTTTTAGTTTGTCTAGGATATTTCTTTTCAACACGCCGATCAAATAGTAATGATTATTTTGTTGGTGGTCAGCGTATTCCAGCATGGGTTGCGGCATGTAGTGTTTATGCAACAGCTCTATCTTCTATCTCTTATGTAGCTATTACTTCTAATGTCTATCGTAATGGCTGGATGTCTGGCGTAGGAGTATTAGGCGTTCTTCCATTAGTATTTTTAGTAGCACATTATTTTGTTCCTTTTATTCGTCGTATTAATTGTGTTACTGCTTATGAATATTTAGAAGCTCGTTTTGATAGACCTATGCGTTTTCTTGCTAGTGCGATCTTTATTTTATTTCATATTATGAGAATAGGGGTAGTTATTTTTATTCCTACTTTAGCATTTATTGAAGTTTTGCCTCAAGTAGATCCTCTAATATTAATTGCAGTTATGGGATTATTATGTGTGATTTACACTACTATTGGCGGATTTGAGGCTGTGGTTTGGTCAGATACTATTCAAACTTTTGTCTTAATAGGAGCTGCACTCTTAGTAATGGGATATGGATTTATCTCAGTACCCGAAGGAGTGAGTGCTATGGGAACGCTAATTACAGATAAAAAAATATTTCCAGCGGAGAATTTCTCTTTTGATCCTAATATTACGACTGTATGGGCCTTGTTTTTAGGTGGATTTTTTGGTTCTATTTATCAGTATATTGGTTCTCAGGATGTAGTTCAAAGATATAGTTCTACCAAAAATATTACAGAAGCAAAAAAAATACTTTATTTACAAGTACCATTATTATTTGTTAGTACTATTATGTTTGTGGGTATGGGATCTTCTATCTATTTATTTTACAAATTTAGCGGAGTTCCAGCACCTGTATTAGCTAATAATAATGCCTTGCTTCCTTATTTTGTGATTCATCAATTACCAATAGGCGTGTCAGGTTTAGTTATTGCAGGTATTTTTGCAGCGGCTCAATCCACAGTATCATCTAGTCTTAACTCGACATCTACTTGTATATTAGTAGATTTTATTGCTCCTTTCAACAAAGATCTTAGCGATAATAATAAAATTATTTATGCTCAATATATTAGTTGGATTATTGGAATAGGAGGAACATTACTAGCCATGATATTTGTCAAACGAGGTCAAAGTGATATATATCTTTTTTTTAATAGTATCTTAGGGTTATTAGGAGGACCTATTACTGGCGTATTTTTATTAGGAATTTTCTCAACAAAAGTTGGTTCAAAAGCTGTTTGGATAGGATTTACTTGTTCTACCGTGGTTGTTCTATATTTAGGAAATCCAGGAGGCTTACTCAATATCATTCCAGGTTATATGAAACCAGAAATTTTCGGCTTTTTATTTGCTCCTATTGTTATTGCTGCTTGTATGATCCCAGGGTATATCGCTGCATTATTTATAGCTGCTCCTAGTGTAGCAAAGATTAATGGACTAACTTACAAATCGTTAATGAATCAGTCTGATATAAAATAATCAAAAAAAAGATCATATGCGTAATGTTATTTTTTTAGTATACTTTGTGAATCATATCTTGTTATTTATTATCTTAATAAATTATCGCTTTTTATGATTTCATAGTACAATAAAATTCTTGAATGGAGAAATAAATGATAGCAAAATTATTAGAAATTTTTATTGTACTTGCTTTGGCATTTTTGTATATTACTTATTATTTTCAACTATACAAAGGTACAAAAGTATCGAGATTGTTTTTGATTTGTGAGATCGGGTATAGAGCTATTAGTTCTATTTTTGTTGTTATGGATGATAGATTAACTTCTTATTGGGATTTAATACATTATATTCCTTTATTGTGTAGTATTATTCTGTATTTTACTAAAGGGTTAGTAGCTAAAATAATATTTGGAATCTTAAGTAGTCTCATTTGTATTATAGTAGTTAATCATATATATATGATCTTTTTTTAACTTAATAAAATTAAGAACAAGTACTTATTGACATTTTATTAATTATCATCTATTATATGAATATATGATCATGTGTTTATATGTTTGGGGGGTAGAAAAATGATAGAAATTATAAAATGTCTAAGTGATTATAATCGTCTAAAGATATTAAAAATATTATTTCATAAAAAAGAACTTTGTGCTTGTGAATTGATTGAAAACTTACAAATAACACAATCTAATTTATCAAAACATATGTCTAAAATTATAGGAGCATCTTTAGTGCATACTCGTAAAGAAGGCAAATGGAGTTTCTATTCTTTAAATCAGAACACACTCACTAAATATACCTTTATAGCTATTCTTCTTTCAGAAATTGATTTGGTAGCAGAAGATGTGTGTGTTGGTTAGATAGAACTATCTTTTGTGTTGATGAGTTTGAAAATGATTATACAATAATATTTAGGAGATCAGAATGAATACGGTACAAATTTTTCAAAAATTCATGACTATTGTAGTAGAAATTAGTGTACTTTTTTTGATTATTAATTTTTTAGTATCTTTGATACAGCAATATTTACCAGAGGAAAAAATTCAAAAAATTCTTGGAACTCGTCAAGGAAAAGGATATTTCTTTGCAGCTTTATTAGGAAGTATTACTCCTTTTTGTACTTGTTCAACGATCCCAATGCTTAAAGGACTTCTCAAAGCTAAAGCTGGATTTGGTGCGACAATGGTTTTTTTGTTTGTATCACCTCTTTTAAATCCTATCATTATCACATTATTTGTTACGATCTTAGGATTAAATATCACTATTTTTTATATTTGTATTGCCTTATTTTTTGGTATTGGATCAGGAATTTTGTTGGAACAATTAGGATTCAATCGATATATTATTAGTCAAAATACCCCGAAACCTTGTTGTTGCAGTAGTACTAAAGAATCTAAACTAACTTCTACTCGTTTGAGTAGTGCGTGGCAAAGTTCTCTAAATGATTTTAAAAATATTATCCCTCATTTACTTATTAGTGCTGGGGCAGGAGCTATAATTTATGGTTATGTTCCAGATAATATCTTAGCTGAATATATAGGTGATAAGAATCCTTTTGCTATTCCTGTAGCAACAGTGATAGGAATACCTTTATATGTCAGAGCTTCAGTTTTATTACCTTTAGTGCCTATTTTAACGAGTAAAGGGGTATCCATGGGAGCAATGTTAGCTTTAATAATCGGAGGATCTGGAGCAAGTTTGCCTGAAGTAATTTTGTTAAAATCTTTATTCAAAACACCATTAATTATTGCTTTTTTATTTGTAATATTAAGCATGGCTTTAGCTGCTGGATATTTGATTCCTATTATTTTATGATTATCTATTCTTTAATGATTTAACAAAAAAAAAGCTAGAAATAAAATTTCTAGCTTTTTTTAATTTAGTTTAATTATTGGTCTATTTCGTTAAGATTCCAATTATAAGTATAAGAGATAGTTTTGTAATTATTTAATTTGGCTTTTGTTTGATCATTAGCATATTTTGTAATATAAGTCAAAATAGCTTTTGTGTTGGAGCCAAAGTCAATGCTATACCAATCAAATAAAGAAGTTAATACTAATTTATCTTTTTCTAAACTAACAGCTCTAAAATTATTTATAAAATCTACTGTGGCTTGTTCAGCAACAGCTTCATAAGTATCTCGGGTGATGGCTTTTTGTAACAAATTAGGACAAGCTATACTAGCACAATTCACTAAAAAGTGAACACGGCTATCTTTCCAAATAGGTCTTAAAATGGTATGCTCTATATCGTTCAAACTTACAGCTTTACCTTCTATGGTTAAGAGTTTTTTATCCCAAGGCCCAGTTTTGAAAACGCCTCCGTAAGCTTCTTTAATAGAAGTTAGCGGGTAATTATCTAAAATGACTTGAATAGTTAAAGCATTGTAGAGATTAATCCAGTATGCTTGTTGTTCTGCTTTAGAGTAGGTAAAAATAGGTGTTTTTTCTAATGTATTAATATAAGTATTTAAAGATGCTTTATCTTGAGATGTTACACCGCGATAATTCACAAGGGTAATATCATTGATATTACTTACATAGCTTGTTAGAAATTTATCAAATTCAGTATGCTTGATACGAGCCGAGTTGGTATCATTAGATTTATCCCAAAATTTGTTATATACTGATTTTGGTGCTGAAAATAAAGTAGAATAGGAAAATAGTGTTACTAAAATTATTAAATATCTCATATAAATATCCTTTGTTATAATTTTTCTTGAGAATTACTATCTTTTGCTTTTAACCATTGTGGGATAAAGCTCAATCCAACAAAACAAACAGCTCCAATACCGAGATAGATAAGATTTTTAGTAGAAAATTCTCCTGATAATACAGCCCCTGCAGACATAGTATAAGCTGCTGTTCCTGGAATAATAAAGAGTGTTGATAATATCCAATAAGTTAGAAACTTGATATCAGTTAATCCATAGATATAATTAGACAAACTAAAAGGAAATACTGGCATCAATCTAGTTATTACAAGAATACGCCAACCTTGTTCTTTGACACCTTTGTCTATTTTGATAAAAGCGTCTGATTTACCAAATTTTTCAAGCATAAGATCTCTTAAGGTATAACGACTTATTAAAAAAGAAATAGCTAGTCCAGCAGAAGCAGAAATAACAGTATAAAAAGTCCCTAATAATGGCCCGAATACGACACCACCCAAAATAGTAAGTGGAGACCCTGGAAGGAAAAATATACACACAATAATGTATGCAAAGAAATAAATAATAAAGGCTATCCAACCTAAGGATAAAAATTGTTCTTTGAGTTTTGGAATATTTTCTAAACTTAATTGAGATGCAACTCCTGTTTTTGTAAGAACAAATATTCCAAGACCAAAGAGTATTAAAAAAATAATTATATTTTGATATTTTTTCATCGATTGTTCCTTATTTTTATTTGAATAGTGAGAATATAGGATAAGCTAGTAGTAGCCATAAGGAGAAATCATTTCCTCCATAGACTTGAATAAATGTTCCTGTAGTAGATGCAATAAGTGTTAATGAAATAGCACAGAAGACCATCAGTACTATACCGCCTAATGCTGAGCTTAAAATGACTGCAATTATACCACCTCGTTGGTTAGCAAAAATAGCCCCAGGAGCTACATCAAAATAACAAGCAATAATCAATGGGATAATAGCATAAGGGAGCATACTGCTCATTCCTAAGACAACAATAGTGATAAGACTAAAGACAACAGCAGTTAAAAATCCTATGACTAAAGAATTCATTCCATAAGAAAAAATCATAGGAACATCTAGGGCAGGTTTTGATTCTGGTGCTAAGATATCACTAATTCCTTTGAAAGAAGGAATTATTTCTGCTAACATCATTCGTGAACCAAGTAATAATACCGCAGTACCAGCACTAAAATTTACCCCTTGAAGAAGGCTATAGATAAAAATATCTTTAGTGTTGAAAATTTCTGAGACGACAGTACCTTGTGTTACTAAGTCAATAATACAAATAATTAAATAGGTAACAAACATAACCAAACCAGCTGCCAAATTAGTATCTGTAAAAAACATCAAATATTTTGGTAAAGTAATATTTTCAGCAGATTTTTTGGAATCACCAAAAATAGATCCTATAAAAATTCCTAAAAAACAAAATATAGAAGTTGTATGCCCTATTGTAAAATCATCACTACCTGTCAATTCTTTGACATAAGGTGCTAACAAATTAGAAGGAATAACAAGATATAAGGTAGTAAAGATTACTGCCAAAATTATTGTGAGAGATCTTGTTATCCCCATTTCAGTACCTAGAGCAACAAATAACATAGCAAACCAAAAAATTAAATTAGCTGTAAGAAAGATAGCTTTGAAAGATGTGAATCGTGCAATAATAACATTGAGAAAAAAGGAAGAAATCATTACAATACCAATATCTATACTATTGTTTTGAATGAAAATACTAAAATCCCCAAGAGTACTTGTATTTGTAGGACTAAACATCAAATTAATAGCATTACTTATAGGAGTAATTGCTTGAATTAAAATGTCTACCCCTTTAAATAAAATTATAATACCTATAATGGTTTTTAATGTTCCTTTTACAATATCAGAAAAACTTTTTTTTTGTAAGATTAATCCAAGCATAGAAAAAAATCCAAGAAAGAGAGCCGGTTGACGAAAAACACTAACTATATAAGATAATACAATATTCATTTATAACACTTCTTGAAGTTTTGTAATAATTTCATCAATATTTAAAAAAGATTCAATGACAATCACAGGCTTATTAACTTCTAATATTAATTCTTGGGCGATAGCTTTTGAAGTTAGATATATATCCGCTACCAAACTTTTGGCACTAGTTTGATCCGTACATTGCACTTCGCCTTCTATATTCATTTGTTTGAGAGCTTTTTCTGTGGACATTTTGAGAATGATACTAGTTCCAATCCCAAAATTACAGACAGTTACAATCTTAATCATATACCCTTCTTTTATTTTCTAAATAATTTTACAATAGGATTTGACAACAAATCATCTATCATTGCTTTTTTAGCAATTTTTCTTAAGAAATCACCGTAGCTTGGATACGCTTGAGTAACTGTTGCAAATTTTCTAAAAGGTGTTTTGGATGCGTAGAGCCATTGTAAAAGATTTGCTATTTCTCCAGCTTTGGAACACAAGACTGTTGCTCCGACGATTAATCCTTTGTGAGTAATTATTTTGATATAAAATTGTTCTTCTAAAGAAATAACAGCTCTTTCACTATCCGCTTGAAATGATTCATATATTTTGATATTATCACCAAATTGTTCTCTAGCTTCTTTTTCTAACAAACCGACTTTTGCATATTCAGGATCTGTAAATACTACATAAGGAATAAACTCTGTTTTTGGATATTTTGCAGGTAAAAAAGGAAGTATTAAATTTCTAATAAATAATTCTCCTTGTTTACCTGCTACATGTGAAAAACGAAAAGGTCCTACACAATCACCTAAGGCATATATATGAGCTTGAGAAGTACGAAGATAATCATCAACAATAATCCCAAATTTGGTGTATGCAACACCGATTTTTTCTAAATTGAGTTCTCTAATATTAGGAACTCGCCCTGAGGCGATAAATATTTTTTCTGTAGAAATAGTTTGTTTTTGATTGTTTACTAGAAAATGTACAGTAGATTCTATATTGTTAGAAATGATTTCTTCAATAGTGACATCAGTAATAAGATCAATATTATATTTTTTGAGAGTTTCTTTGATAGAAGTACGAATAAATTCTTCAGCGATAGCTAAGATATCCGTAGCTTTTTCCAAAATAGAAACCTTGACGCCAAGACGAGCTAGAGGAATAGCCAATTCCATAGTAATAACACCTGCACCAACAAATACAATAGATTTCGGTAAGGAGTTTTGTTTGAAAAAATTATCATTACTAAGCATATTAGATTCATTGAGTCCTTTAATCTCAGGAATAAAAGGACTAGTACCTGTGGTGATAACAATTTTCTTTCCTGTGAATAATTGATCATTTACTTTGATATGATGTGAATCTTGAAATTGAGCTTCACCCAAAACAACATCAATACCATAGGATTCTAGTAATTCAGGAGTTTCATGAGTATATATTTTATCAGAGATATCTCTAACTTTTTGAAAAATATCATCTTTATTTGTTAAATTATCCTTACTATACTGGATAAAAGCTTTTGACGGAACACATCCACTCCAAGTACATTCTCCACCTATCTTGCGGCGTTCGATAAGTAATATTTTTTTGTTTAATTTAATAGCACCAATTGCACAAGTTAATCCACCTGCACCACCACCAATAACAATGATATCATATTTTTTCACTTCTATTGGCATATAATAATCCTTAATCTAAGTATTTTATTGTTAATATAAAGCGTTGAACGCCTGTTGCAAAAATTAATAATGATCCGATTGTCCCAATAATTATAATCCACTGAGGAAAAACAATTAATAAAAGAAATAAAATAAACGCTTCTGTTCTTTCCATAAGACCAGGGGCATAGAAAAATGATTTGTAGCTTTCTTTTTGAATAATAATACCTACAACTAAAAAAACAGATATACAAATAACGATAGATGCTAATAAGAGCATCATCACAGGCATTCCGTTTGGATAAGTAAAACCTAGTGCGAGAACAATAGAAACTTCGACAAGTCTATCAAAAGTAATATCCATTAATGTTCCCAAAGAAGATCCACCACCCTGTGCTCGTGCCAATAGCCCGTCTAAAATATCACAATATCCTGATAATAATAGTAATATTATAGCTAAGGTATTATTATTATTGAGAATAGCAAAAGCCACTCCTAATCCTAAACACAATCCTAAGATAGTAATTTGATTAGCGGTAACACCTATACTTGTTAATAATTTTACTTTATTTTTTAAAATATTTTTAATATGATGTTGTAAATGGCTATCTATCATATAACTCTCCTCAAAAAATATATGAAAATATTAAAAGATAAAATTTATCATATAATCTATAATAAACGATATTTAAAATAAATTCAATAGTATTATCTTTTTATATAACTCTTGTTTTAGTAAAATATGTATCAAAGAAGAATCAAGAGTAAAAATATATACTGTGTTTAGAATGTTTTAAATTGTTTCTAATTTAAGATAAGAATAAAAAATTGTATATTAAAAAAAAACCTAGCGTAAGCTAGGTTTTTTTAGTATCAGTATTATTAAACAAAAAAGATATTAATATTTAAAAAAAATGAACCCACAGCATTACTGCCATGGATTCTGGGAAAATTGCAGGGAGAAGGATTCGAACCTTCGAAGGCGAAGCCGGCAGATTTACAGTCTGCTCCCTTTGGCCGCTCGGGCACCCCTGCTTATTGAAATATATTATATCATTTTTAATACAAGTTGTCAATCCTTTTTAATTTATTTTGTTAAAACATTTGTTTTAATTTAATTTAATTAGTAACTATAAAAATAGTTGAAATTATAATTAAAACTTTAAATGGAGGATGATATGTTTGTGGACAAAAGATCTTCGGGGATTTTATGTCCTATTTTTTCCTTATCTAATATGGAAGGTATTGGAACTATGGGTAAAGGTGCTTATGATTTTGTTGATTTGCTTGTAGAAACAAAACAAACTTACTGGCAAGTATTACCAATAGGAATTACTTCTTATGGAAACTCCCCTTATCAAAGCTTTTCTTCTTTTGCTGGAAATCCTTTTTTTATTGATTTAGAATTATTAAAACAAGAATCTTTGTTAGATCAAGAAGATATTGATATTGATTGGGGAGATCCACAATATATTAATTATAACAATATCGAAAATTGTAAATATAAGATATTAAAAAAAGCGTTTCGAAATTCTTTATTTACAAAAGAACAGGAAGAAGAAGCCTATATACAATTTCCATGGTTACAAGATTTTGGTATTTTTATGTCTTTGAAAGCAACTTATCAAGGTCAATCAAGAAGAGATTGGGATAATAATTCAATAAAATCAATGCTATTAGAAGATTCCAGTGAGTATCTTAATGAAGAAGGAAGATTTCATGTTTTTTTACAAATAAAATTTTATCAACAATGGTTTGACTTAAAAAAATATGCTAATGCTCATAATATATTAATTATTGGGGATTTACCTATTTTTGTATCCGGTGATTCTGTTGATATTTGGGTGAATCCGGAATATTTTCTTTTAGATGATCAAGGACATGAGATATCAGTAGCAGGTGTTCCACCAGATTATTTTAGTGAAACGGGTCAATTATGGGGTAATCCTCTCTATGATTGGGAAACAATTAAAAAGGATGATTTCAGTTGGTGGATTACTAGAATAGTCAGATCATTAGAATTATTTGATGTTTTAAGAATTGACCATTTTAGAGCTTTTGAATCTTACTGGGCGATTCCTCAAGGTGAAAAAACCGCTATTAATGGAGAATGGATCAAAGCACCAGGGAAAGAATTGTTTGATTTATTAAAAGAACAGATGGGTGAATTACCTATTATTGCAGAAGATTTAGGTATTATAACACCAGCTGTAGAAGAGTTGATGAGTCATACAAATTTTCCAGGTATGAGTGTTTTACACTTTGCTTTTGATGACCATAGTGATAATCCCTACAAACCTGAAAACATCACAGAGAACAAAGTAGTTTACACAGGGACTCATGATAACAATACTACACTAGGTTGGTCTTTGGATATAAACAATCAAAATGACGTACAAAATGTATCAAAACGATTTACATATGATGCTATATCCTCAGATACTTTTGTGAAAAATTTTATAGAGATGGCGTGGAGTACAAAAGCTAATACGGCTATTGTTCCTATACAAGATTTATTATTATTGGGAGAGGAAGCTCGTATTAATACTCCTTCTACAATCGGTAATAATTGGAACTGGAGAATGAAAACATTACCTGATAGCTCTACTAAAAAATGGTTACATGATATTACTATAAAATATAATAGAATTTAATACAATATATCGTATTAAAAATGATTGTTTTTATATAAAATTTATGATAGAATATAAACACATATATATATATATTTTATAAGGAGGATGTTATGAACAAAATTTGGCATAGACATCGCTTTGCAATGTTTGTTTTTATATTAGCTGGTACTGTTGATTATATTTATGGTATTCAGAGTCCTTGGGTTATCGTGGCTTCATTAATTACTATTTTTTCTACATTATTAATGGAGCATATTTTTTACGAAAAAAGAGGCGTTTATATTTTTGCCCAAATAGGATTCATAACAGGATTTTTCTCAGGGCAGCTTGCTTGGCGTTTCATTCAAATGGTTTATCCTCATGAATTACCTATAAACTTGGAACCGTATTTGATAGCTTGTTTTGGGTATTTAGGGTATTATATGCCATTGATGTCTGTACAACAGCCTGGAGGGATTCTTCAAGGTCCTTATAACGAAAGCTCAGCAACACAATCACCGTTAGATATTAAGTTGTTAGATACTAGTGTTATTATTGATGGTAGAATTAATGATATTGTTGCTACTGGATTTATCTATGGAACATTAGTAGTCCCTAAATTTGTTTTGAACGAAATACAAGCACTTGCAGATTCTCAAGATTCTATTAAGCGTAGTAGAGCTAGAAGGGGCTTAGATGTACTGAATCAATTACGAGAACAAAAAAATATTATATTAAAAGTGATTTCACGCGATTATCCTGATATAAAGGGAGTAGATTCAAAATTAATCATACTAGCAAAAGAAAAATCTTATGCTATTTTTACTAATGATTATAATCTAAACAAAGTAGCTAATATTGAAGGAGTTACTGTGTTAAATCTTAATGATTTAATTACTGCTTTGATACCAGTTCTGTTACCTGGTGAAGAATTTGAATTAGATGTACTTCGTGAAGGTAAAGAAAACAATCAAGGGGTAGGGTACTTAGCTGATGGTACTATGGTTGTTGTTGCCAATGGTGGTAATTTAGTGGGACGAAAAATCACAGCTCGTGTGACTAGTACTTTACAAACTTCTGCTGGAAGAATTATTTTTACCGATTCGATTTAATGTACAGAGTTGCTTTAGGGTATGATCTTCATCGTTTAAAGAGAGCCGAAAAATCATCTGTAATATGTGGTGGGATAAAAATCCCTTGTGAATTCATAATAGATGGGGCACATTCTGATGGAGATGTGGTTTTTCACGCATTAACAGATGCGTTGTTTAGCGTTATTGGTAAAGATATAGGGGTTGAATTTCCTAATACTGAACCTGAAAATCTTAATCGATCTAGTAATGAATTTTTGTACTATGCTTTTCAAAGTATAATAGATAGTTATCGTATTGTTAATATAGATATTGTTGTTATTTGTGATAAACCCAAAATATCTTCATATGCTTTAGCAATTAGACAAAATATAGCGAAATATGTACAAATGGATATAGAAAATATAACTATCCGTGGAAAAACAACAGAACAAACAAATTTATTAACAATACAAGCTTATGCTAATGTTTTGTTTCAAAAAATAAAATAAAATAAAATAAATTTAAGTGAGAAGATATGTTTAATAAAAAACCTCAGAAAAAAAATAAAAAACCAGAAACATTTTTAGATCAAGTTAAATTATTTTTTTCTACTTATCTATTGGCTTTAGTTATAAGAACTTTTCTTATAGAGGCATCTCAAATACCTTCTCAGTCCATGGTTCCTAGCTTATTAGTTGGGGATACTCTTATGGTAGAAAAAATAAGTTTAGGTACTTATATTCCTGTTTTAAATAAAAAAATACCTAGTTTTTCACAAGCTAATGTAAATAATATGGTAGTTTTTGTTTCTCCTGAATGGAAAAGTCCAGGATTTTTTGATGAGCTTATTACCTTTTTGTCCTTATCTATTATTAATAAAGATAATACTTTTCAAAATCCTAAAATTTTGGTAAAGAGACTAGTTGCTGGTCCTGGTGATGTTTTAGCGATGACTAACAAACAATTATACTTCAATGAACAGCTACTTAGTGGATCTGAATTCACTACTCAAAATCAAATTGTTTACAGTAGTGGTAAGCGTCAAGGTCGTATGAATTATAATCTCTTTGAAGAAAAAACAAAGTCTTTTGATAGAATAGTACAACATGTTTCGAATTCTTTTGATTCAGAAAATAACTCTATGGAATTTTATGAAGATAATAATTTTGAATTATTACTAAGATCTCTTTTAGTACAAGGATTTCCACCTATTATTATACCTCAAAAAAATAAAGAAATAATTATTAATAATCTAAATAATTATGAAAAATATCTCTTAAGAATGCTGATTCAAAGAGAATCAGGTGTTGCTACTATTTTACAAGATGGTAAATTATCTCAGCATACCAAAGAGCTAACAGCATGGATTCCTAAAGATGATTATTATTTTATGATGGGTGATAATAGAGATTTTAGTGAAGATAGTCGTTATTTTGGTTATGTTCCAAAACAGCGTATTTATGGACGAGTATTATTTAGATATTGGCCTTTACCTCGCTTTACTATAGATGTGAATCTAAAAGAAAAGTATATCAAGTAGTAATATAAAATTAATTTTTATAATTTTTAAAAAATATACCACTCCTATTATAATAGAATTGAAACTCTATAGAGCAATATTTGATTTAGTATATATATATATATTTATCATAGTTATATCCAAAGACAGGATAATAATATTTCAGTTTAACAAAAAAGGTAGATAAGTAAAAATATATTCAAAAAGCCACCTAATATTATTAGGTGGCTTTTTATTTGTTATTAAAGAATTATCCAATATCATCAATATTAGTAACGAAATCTGCATTAGAAAGAATAAATTCTTTTTTTTCTATAGGATTTCCACTTTCACTCATCAAAAGTTCAATTTTAGCTTTGGTAAGAAGTTCATCTTGAATTTGTACTCTGCGAAGCTTTCTTACACTAGGATCCATTGTTGTATCCCAAAGTTGATCTGCATCCATTTCTCCAAGACCTTTGTAGCGTTGGATATCATATTTTTTATTTGCAAAACGATCACTTTTGACATATTCATCTTTTTCTCCATCTGAAAAGGCATAAACAAAGTCTTTACCAGCAGATATTTTATAAAGAGGAGGTTGTGCAATGTAGAGATAGCCTTCTTGAATTAATGCCGGTATAAAACGATAAAAGAATGTTAACAAAAGAATTTGAATATGTGAACCGTCTACATCAGCATCCGTCATAATAATAACCTTATGATATCTTAATTTTTCTAAATACTCATCACTTTGTCTTAAGACAGGATTGACCCCTAATGCTGCAAAGATCATACGAATAATTTCATTTTTTAGGGCATCTTGTTTTTTTGCAACATTGAGAATTTTACCACGAACTGGTAAAATTGCTTGAATTTCACGATTTCTCCCTTGTTTGGCAGAACCACCAGCAGAATCTCCCTCAACAATAAAAAGTTCTTTTTTTGCAGGATCTTTACTAGTACAATCAGCAAGTTTTCCAGCCAACATTGTTAGTGCTTCTTTTCTTTTTAGTTTTCCAGATCTAGAATTCTCTAAAGTGCGTTGAGCAGATTCAATAGCTTCCATTTCACGAACAGTTTTTTCCAAAATTAAGGTTGTAATATCTTTATTTTTTTCAAAAAAGTTTGCTAAAGCATTTTCAGTTAATGATCTAATAGTAGCATTTGTTTTTGTTGGTTCGGTAAGTTTGTCTTTTGTCTGCCCTTTGAATTCTGCATTAGGAATACGGGTATTAATGATACAAGTTAATCCGATTGACAAACTTCTTTTAGTAATTAATGTTCCTTTTTTATCCATTTTGAGACGTTCTGCAAATGATTTCATTAGTTTTTCGTAAGCAGCCCAAAAACCATCAACATGAAGTCCATGACTTTTGGTATGAATAGTATTTACATAGCTTAATAATAAGGGGTCATCATTGGATGTTCTATATTGAAAAACGATGTCCATGATAACACCTTGATGCTCACCAGTGATTCTAATAGGGTCTTCAAATAATACAGGAATATCTTTGTTTATGTCATCTTTTAAAAATTCTAAAGCACCAAATTCATAAAAAAATTCATGTCTAGATATTTCTTCAACAGCATCTTCTGTTCTATGTAGTTGATTTTCAAAAATAACTCTCAAACCAGGATTTAGAAAAGCACTTTGTTTTAATCGAGCAATAAGTATGTCTGGATTATAATGATCAACATCATGAAAAATCGTAGAATCTAATCTAAATCGAATAGTAGTCCCTTGTTTAGTAGTTTGACCTACTTCATGAAGATCAACGGTTTTTACACCTTTTTCATAACGAATTCTATAGATTTTTTTATTTTTATAAACATCTACTTCCATAAATTCAGAAAGAGCATTTACAACAGAGAGTCCGACTCCATGTAATCCACCAGAAACTTGATAAGAATCGCTATCAAATTTACCACCAGCATGCAATTTGGTCATTACGAGTTCAATAGCGAGAATCCCTTCACCAACATGCATGTCTATAGGAATACCTCTACCATCATCGCTGACTTCTAAAATACTTTCAGGGTATAATGTTACAGTAATATTTTGAGCATGATCAGCAAGGTGTTCATCAACAGAGTTGTCTATAATTTCATATGCACAATGGTGATAGCCTTCAATACTACGATCTCCAATATACATATCTGGACGCATTCTGACATTGTCAGGGAAATCTAGTGCAATAATTGAAGCTGCGGAATATGTGTTTTGACTCATATTATATCCTCTTTATGTATAATTTTTATAAATGATTATTAGGGTTTGGTAAACCTGGTCTGATAGTCCCATTAGCTTCTACAGTAAATTGTTGTTGAGCTATGTTGAATAAAGGAAGATCATGTAAAGAATCTGAGTACATTTTGTCTATCGTATATTTTTGATTTGGATAATGTGCTTCTATATATTTGTACAAACGAGATACTTTTTCTTCATTTTTACAATTTTTACCAATAATAGTGCTGGTAACAGTGCTTTCTGTAGTACTAAAAATAGTTCCAATTAAAAAATCTATGGAGATTATATCCATAATAGGATATAGCATAATTTCAGCTGATGCAGATAGAATACCAATAATATAACCGTTTTTTTTATCTTGTTCTATTTGTTCGCAAGTATTAGGGAATAAATTATTTTTTTCTATAGCCCAAAAATCAGTAATAAAAGTTTCCCACTCTTCTTTTGTGAGTATAGATATAGGAGAAAAAAATATTTCTTTTAATCTATGTGTAGGAATGATTTTTAGAAAATAAAATGTAAATGATAATACAATTTTTGGTATTTGTAAGAGAGTCTTAGGATGTTTTTTAAATAAATACTTTAGTACCACTATCCCTGTATCTTTTTTGTAGATAGTTTTATCAAAATCATAAAGTGAAAGTTTTATCATATGAAATAACATCCTATTAAGATAGTTTTCTTTAATCATAGTATATGTTTTTTTTAATTTTTTTGCAAATTTATATAGTAATTCTTGGTATTATAATATATGAATATGATTTTTTTTATTTAAAATTTGAAATTTATAAATATATATGTTATTATATTTATGATATAATATATATATTTGTAATACATATAAATATATGATGGAGGAATTATGTTTAAATATTTTGGAGTATTAACTTTATTGATATTCGCTGTTTCATGTGGAAACAACAATACTTTAGTAACTTATCAAATTGGTGGGAAAACTAAAAAAATAACATCTGGTCAATTGTTAAAAGATATAAGAAGTCTTTATCCACAAGTATCTGAGCAAGATATGGAAAATTTTTTAGGGAATCAAGATACCCTAAAATTAGTAGCGCATAGTCGTTTAGTAGAACCTGAAATTCTAACATTAGAATCTATGAAAATTTCTAATTTTATTGATAGTGCCGAATATCAAGAGAATATAGAGCAACAAAAAAAAATACTTCCTTATCAGTTGGCGTATCAAAAAGGTCAAAAAATAGTACAAAAAGAACTACAAAGACAAAGTGTTGAAATAGCTGAAGTCTCTCGTATTATGTTTACAAATGGAGATCCTTTACAGATCGGAGAAGAGGTTGATGGTATATCAATGATTTCTCTTTTAGAAGAATTAAAAAATAGTGAAACTATTTTGGAAGATATTCCTGTTATGGCTGAAAAATATTCTCAAGAACCTTTAGGTGCTCAAACAGGTGGATATCTTGGTAGTATTCAAAAAGGTCAGTTCAAATCATTAGATGAAACAGTCTTTACAAAAAAAGCAAAAGGTTTGTATCCTGAAATTGTTATAGCGAATGATGGTAGTTATATTGTTTTCATTCATACTTCTGTACAAAAAAAGAAAGTTTCAGAATTAGAAAAAGATGGCGGCATGGTTTCATTAGCGGCAATAGAAGCAAATTATATTATGGATAATTTTGAATATCTTTACACAGTTAATCCAGAAACTCCAGATATTTACACTTTTAATAAAAAAGAAATAGCTGTAACTGATATTAAGGAAAATCAAAAACTCCTTAAGGTTTGGGGTAAAAGTTATACAGCAACACAACTTGCTCCTATTTTTGAAATTCTAGTAGGTAAATCTACTCAAGATTATACACCAGCTATAATATTACAAATACTTTCTGTTTCTCAACAACAACAGCCAGTGTCATCAATAGCTCAGCAGCTAGCGATTATGTTTAAAGGTTATAGTGATAGTTTGAAAAACTCTAAAGAATATAAAGATATGTTAAAATCAAATCTAGATTCTATGAAATTAGAAAATGTTTATCAAATTATGTCTGTTGAGGTCTTTAAAGATATTTCGACGAATGTTACTGATTCAGAAATAAAAGAATTCTATAATAATCCTGAAAACAAACAAATCTTATCTTATGCACAAAATGGAACTCCTGTTTATGCAACATTAGAAGAATCTAAAGAGAATATTAAGCAAGCTATACTTACTAGTAGATATACACTTGTTCAAAGTCAATTTAGAGAAAAAATAGCTAATCAATACAGTATTGTTTGGAATGATTTGGAATTAGTTAAATTTATAGAGAGACTAAGAAAAGACTATGGGGTTTATATCAAAAAAAATTCTAGTAAACAAAATGAAGAAAATATGATGAATTTACAGTAAATAATATAAAGTTAGCATAGAATATTCTATGCTAACTTTATATTTATACCAAATCAAGGGGAAATTTTTTGAGAGATCAAGATATATTAGAGTACATTAATAAAAAAAGAAATGTAAGTTTTGCTATCATTTACAAAAAATTTGATATAGAAACACCGAAACAAAAAAAAGATATTAAAACTATTATTCAACAATTACAAGATCAAGGCAATGTATCTGTTGATGCTAAGACTCATCGTATTATAGCGATAGGAACAAAAACATTACCGCGAACAAGTAGTTCTAAAGGTAAAACTTTTGAACGTAAAGATGATAGGCCTATTGTTCGTTATACAGATAACGCTGAAGAAGATTTGGCTTTAATAAAAGAAAAATTTCAATTGCCTAATGATTTTAATGCCGATATTGAGCGTGAAGTTCATAATGAAATTTGGAATAATCAACATTCTATAGAAAAACATAGGCAAGACCTTAGAGATTTGTTTGTTGTTACTATTGATGGTGCAGATTCTAAAGATTTGGATGATGCTGTCAGTATTTCTAAATCATTTTTTGGTGGTTGGGAATTAGGCGTGCATATTGCTGATGTGTCACATTATGTTCCTCAGCATACAGCACTTGACAAAGAAGCATTGAGTAGAGCTAATAGTTATTATTTTATTAATAAAGTAACACCGATGCTTCCACAAATGTTATCCAATGATCTATGTAGTTTAAATCCGAATGTAGAAAAAAAAGCTATGTCTGTTTTTATCAACTTTGACAATCAAGGTAATGTTAAAAAATATAGATTTACTCCTTCTATTATTAAAACAAATTATCGTATGACTTATGATAGAGTTGAAGAAATGATGAAGGGTAGTCCTGATAAAGATGAAACTTTAGTTAAAAATATTGATTTGATGAGTCAATTATTTCGAATTCTGCATACAAGAAGAATGAAAAATGGTAGTGTTGATTTTAATTTTAAAGAAAAAAAGATCATTCTTGATGACAATCAGTTGCCTACGAAAATTTATCAAAAAGATAGACTTGATTCAGAGCGTCTTATTGAAGAATTTATGCTAGCAGCCAATCAAGCTACAGGAGAATTCTTAACAAAAAATGGTCCTGGTTTGTATAGAGTTCATGATTTACCACCTGTTGAAAAATATCAAAAACTTAAAAATTTTGCAGGTAAAAGAGGCTATAAATTACCTGATGTTCCTAAACCAAAAGATCTTCAATTATTTATAGACTCATTGGTTGATTCTCCAGTGCAAATGAGTGGTGAAATACTCACCTTGCGTTCTATGGCTCAAGCTGTTTATCAGCAAGAAAATATAGGGCATTTTGGATTGGGCTTCACTTTGTATGCTCATTTTACTTCTCCTATTAGGCGGTATGCCGATCTTGTTGTTCATCGTTTAATTAAATATTATTTGTTTAAAAATGAATTTGATAAAATACCTTATACAAAAGAAGAATTAGATAACATTGCTACTCATATTTCTGCTCAAGAACGAATAGCAATGGAAGCTGAAAGAGATCTATGTAAAATCAAGTCTGTTCGTTATATGAAACCTTTTGAAGGAGAAACTATTAAAGGAACAGTTAGCTCTATAGCTAATTTTGGACTTTTTGTAGAAGATCCAACTTCTGGTGTAGAAGCAATGATACGTTATTCTGATATGAAAGAATATATTAATTTTAATGAAGAAGAGTTGATCGCGTATAATAGATCAAAAACAAAAATTTATAAAATAGGAATGCCTATAACTATTCGTATCGTACGAGTAAATGTAGAAAGAGGATTTATAGACGCAGAAGAAATTTTATAAAAATTTATTTGTAAAAAATATAAAGAGGTTAATATGTTAATACATCCAGCTATTCCCGTAGAACTTTTCAGTATAGGTCCCATAAGTATTCGTTGGTATAGCCTTATGTATATTATTGGTTTTATGTTTTTCTTTGGGTGGACTAAGTATGAAATCTCAAAAGATCGTTTGTTTATTTCAAAAAGTAATAAATTAACAGATTCTATCGAATTGTTAAGTGATCAATTATTTTATATGATGTTAGGATTAATTTTGGGCGGTCGTTTGGGCTATGTTTTTCTTTATAATCCTAGATATTATTTTTTAGAAGATCCATTAGCTATTTTTAGACCTTGGGAAGGTGGCATGAGTTTTCATGGTGCTTTTATGGGGACTTATCTTGGTGCAATGCTAGGTATGTACTTGTTCCGCAATCGAAGACGAGATTTTACTTTATTAGATTTGTCTGATATTGTGTTAACATCAGTTCCTTTTGGTCTTGCTAGTGGTCGTTTTGGAAACTTTATTAATGGTGAACTTTATGGGCGTCCTACTGATGTTGCTTGGCGAATGTTATTTCCTAGAAGACAAGAGTTAGGTCATACAGGTGGAGCGTTACTACCTATAGAACAAGTACAAACTATTATTGATTCTACCAAAATGATCTTAGAAAAAAATGTTACAGAATTTATTATAGGTGGTCAAACATTTGTACAAATTCCGCGTCACCCTTCTCAATTATATCATATGTTTTTGGAAGGTATAATGACTCTTATTATTCAAATGTTCTTATATTACAAAGTCCCTGCTGCTAAATACAGAGGATTTCTCACAGGATCATTTTTGATTTCTTATAGTTGTTCTCGTATTTTTACAGAATTTTTCAGAGAACCAGATTCTCAAATAGGATTTTTGTTTGGAGAATGGTTGACAGCGGGTATGATATACTCTGTTCCAATGTTTATTATTGGTATAGGATTAATACGATATAGTTTGATTACAAAACAAAACAATATTATTAGAGTAAAATAATGTCGTCTAAAATTACTATTTTAGATTCGGCAACAGCTATGAAAATCGCAGCGGGAGAGGTCATTGAAAAGCCTGCTTCCGCTGTTCGTGAATTACTGGATAACGCTATTGATGCAGAAGCAACATGGATATCTATAGAAGTAGAGCAAGGTGGAAAAGAATTTATTTCTGTACAAGATAATGGACTTGGAATGTCAGAAGATGATTTACAAAAAGCATATCTTAATCATGCTACTAGTAAAATACACAATTTTGATGATCTTGTTCGATTAAAAACATTTGGGTTTCGAGGAGAAGCTTTGGCTAGTTTGGCTGAAATAGCTCAATTAACGATAGCTTCTCGTGAACAAGAAAAGGATTTTGGGTCAGAATTAACAATTACTTTTGGAAAAAGGGGTTTGTTATCTCCTAAAGGAATGAATCAAGGAACTAAAATTTCGATCACAAATTTTTTTCAAAATGTTCCAGCTCGTTTAAAATTTTTAAGTACAGATACTTCTGAATATAGAGCAATTATTCAAGAGATGATCAAAAAAGCTTTGGCAAAACCTCAAACATCTTTTGAGTTGTCCCATAATGGTGAAAAAAAATATCAGCTTAATACGAGTCTTGATTTATATGATAGAATAGTAGATTTGTTTCCAGAATTAAAAGATGTGTTACAAGCATTTATTTATGAAGAAAAAGGAATTAAAGTTTATGGATTTCTATCGCATCCTTCTTGGTATAAAGCAACAAGAAGTTATCAATACTTATTTGTTAATGGACGCGTTATAGAATGGATGGCTTTTCGTCAACAAATAAATATTGCTTATAACAATCTTCTTCCACCATCAAAATTTCCTGCAGTATTTTGTTATATAGAAATTAATACAGAGTTAATTGATTTTAATGTACATCCACAAAAAAAAGAAATTCGTTTTGATAATGAAAAACTCGTTGCAGATATAGTAAGACGAGCAATACGAAGAGGTGTAGAGAAGTCGGATTTTGTTTTAGATGCTTCTCAGCAAGAAGAAATCACACAAGAGAGATCAAAATCTATCGTGCAATATTCTTCTAATAAGAATATGTCTTCAAATTATTTTGGATCTACTCCACTATATTCTTCAAAAAATAATATATCACATACTACTTCTAAAGATAGAATTAATTCTCCTTTGCACAGTGATCAAATACAAGAGTTATTTGAAAAAAAAGAAATGAACGCTTATGATATTATAATATCAGCTCGTTATGTGGGTACTATTTTTAATACTTTTCTTATTTTTGAATATCAAAATTTTTTATATTTAATAGATTTTCATGCCTTACATGAAAGAATACGCTATGAAAATATATTAAATCAATATAACAAAACTATTCCTAGCCAATATATTATTCCTATTATTTTTGAAGTGGCCACACATGAAGCTGTAATTTTTGAAAAGATAGAATACAAATTAATTCAATTAGGATTTCAAATATCACAAATTAGTGAATCTAGTTTTTCTGTAGAGGGAATTCCTAATGTTCTCAGTGTAGGAAATGCAGAAACAGTATTAAGAGAATTGTTTGTAGAAGATCTCTCTATCCAAGATTCTCACCGTTGGGATTCTCTTTGTAAAATGATTGCTTGTAAGGGATCTGCTCGTTCTGGTGATACACTTTCTTGCGATGAGATTCAAGTATTACTCGAAGAATGGAAAAATTGTGAAAATCCTCAATCCTGTCCCCATGGAAGACCTATTGTTGTTCCTATGAGTAGAGGATTTTTTGACAAAGAATTTAAAAGAACAGGATTTTAAGAGGTATTTATGAAAAAATTTAGTATTATATTATTATTATTAGTAACAGCTTGTTCTCCTAAAAAAATAGATCAAACACCAGTTCAACAAATTATTCTTGAATTGGATAGACCAAGAATGGAAGTAATTATTAAATTGATGCCAAATATTTTAAGAAAATCGGAAGAGTTCAAACAACAAGCTAATACTTCAAAAGTAACTACTGTAGAATATAATCGAAAATTTTATCAATATTTGTTTGAAGATCAAGATTTTGCAATGAAATTAAACGATGCTGGATTTAAAGATACTTTAGATTATGAAAATTTTTATACAATAATGATAGAAATGTATGTTTTATTGTTGAAACAACCAGAAGTGCTGGATACAGCTGTAGTAAGCATCCCATCTTATAATAAAGAAGTAACCTCTTTATTGCTTAAAAAAGCTCAAGAACCTAATAATCAACGCTTGGTAGAAACATTAAATAAACTTCAATATGAATTAACAGTATATAAAAATCTTGTTTTAGTCAATGCTTTTATGGGAGAATTGAATTCATTAAATAAAAAAGATGACAAATAAATATTTACAAAGTATTAGAGAGTATATTTTTGCAATTATTTGTGCTATTTTATTTTCTATTACTATTCCTACTGATTCTATACAAAGTATACAAAATATCTTTGTATACTTCTTATCTCTAATTCCACTAACAACTCCTAGCTTGTTGTTAGTTAATTTAGGGACAATGATTTTGATTTTGATTTGTGGATTAAAATATATAGAAAGTGTTTCTTTTTTTATTGTACTGAATGGTGTTGCTTTTGGAATTATCTTAGCTATGTATAAATCAACGATATTAACTTTTATTAGTTTAGTATTTCCTCATTCGATATTTGAGACAAGTTTAATGATTATTTACTGTTCACAAGTAAAATTTCTTTCTAAAGCCTACAAACAAAAAGATTACCAACAAATTAAATATTCTTGGCGAATAATATTTTTTGTCTGTATACCATTATGGTTAATTTCTAGTATTTTAGAAGGATCTTCTGTTATCAAATAATAATTTTATAATGAGGATAAGATGTTTCTCAAAGCAACTCGAGCTGAAATAAATTCTAAAGCATTCATTTCTAATTTAAATATTTTTCGTCAAAAAATTGGTTCTAAAAAATTATGTCTCGCTGTGAAGGCCAATGCTTATGGTCATGGATTATTACCAATAGCAATATTAGCACAGGATAACAAGGTAGATATGCTTGCTGTAGCTAGAGTCGATGAAGGAATTATTCTTCGTCGTGGTGGAATAACGATACCTATTTTAGTATTATCACCTTTTATCAAACAAGAGTTAAAGTTTATTTTTCAATACAAACTTACTCCTATGTTAACACATTTAGATTATTTGGAAGATATAAAAAATTTTTCATTACAATACAAATATCCTTTATCTATACATATAAAAATTAATACAGGAATGAATAGAGTTGGTTTTTCGACAGTAGCCATTAAACAACAATTAGAACCTTTGTTAAATAATCCATCAATTAGTATTACTGGAATAGGATCACATTTTGCTTATGCTGATGAAAAAACAGAACTAGCTATTCAAAAAACAAAAGAACAAATAGAAATGTTCAAAATAGCTATTGACGAAATTAGTGATTTTTTAGATAGTGATGTTATTATTCATATAGCAAATACGGCGGCAACAATTAATCATATAGAATCGCATTATAATATGGTTAGGATAGGAATAGGGGCTTATGGTTATTCTTTGGATCAAGATTTGGGATTGATCCCCATTCTTAATTTTAAATCAAAAGTAGTTTATTCTCAAAAAATTACTAAAGGAGAATCTGTATCTTATAATGGAACATGGGTAGCCACTAAAGATACGAATATAGCCTTATTACCTATAGGATACGGAGATGGTTATCCGAGATCTTTATCAAACAAAGCTCATGTCAAAGTAGGCACACAATATTTTCCTGTTATTGGAAATATCTGTATGGATATGATGATTATAGATACAGGAGAGGAACTTATTCCTATAGAAACAGATGTTTTGATTATGGGTAATGACGCATTATTAAATGCAGAACAATTAGCAACACAAATAGGTAGTATTTCTTATGAAATGTTGACATCTATTAATGAAAGAGTTCCTAGAATTTATATATAAAAAATAATATTATACAAAACAAAAATACCCCTAATAATAGGGGTTTTTTTGTTGCTTTGAAAGGCTTTAGCCTAACTCACTACCGGAACGTCTTTCATTTATATTGTCGACTATTACTGTATCAAAACTGAAATGAAAAGAGCAAATTTTATCTAAAAACTTGTTTTATAAGCTTTTGGAAGATCAATAGCTTCTTTGAGATCATGAGCTGCTTGAATAGCCCAATTTGGATTTTTATTTAGAGCACGACCAAGGAATATAAGATCAGCTTTGTTTTGTTGTAGTATTTTTTCAGCTTGTTTAGCTTTTTTTATTATTCCTACTGCTCCTACAGGAATAGAAATATGCTTCTTTAACATTTTAGATAAAGGTACTTGATAGCCAGGATATATTTTGATATTCAGATCATCAATAATACCACCAGAGCTAACATCAACAAAATCTATACTATCAATATCTTTAAATAATTGTATATAATCAGTAACTTGCAATCCTTCTTTTTTATAATCAGTAGCCGATATACGAACAAATAATACACCTTTATAAAATTCTCTAATACGAGTAAGAATTTCTTTTAAAAAACGAGCTCTATTTTCTGGAGAATCGCCGTAATTATCTTTTCTATTATTTGTTATAGGTGATAAAAATTGATGTATTAGATATCCATGGGCTGCATGAATTTCGATTACATCGAATCCTGCCTCAATAGCTCTTTTCACACTACTAATAAACTGATCTTGTACGGTAGCGATATCTTCGAGAGTCATTTCTATAGGAATAGAATAGCGTTGATCAACAACGACATTACTACAACTCATAGCAGTATGAGGAATATTACTTTTTCGTCCTGCATGAGCTATCTGTATTCCAGCTTTAGAACCTTGTTGTTTGATGGTTTCGCACAATTCTTTGAGTCCTGCAAGATGTAGATTATTCCATATTCCAAGATCTGCATCTGTTATACGGCCTTCTGGAGAAACACTTGTGGCTTCTATAATAATAAGTCCTACTTGACCTATGGCTCTTGCACCATAATGTATATGGTGGAATTCTTTTACAAAACCTTGATTATCAGACATGCCTAGACACATAGGAGACATCACAATACGATTTTTTAATGCTAAATTATTAATAATTATAGGAGAAAATAAAACACTCATAAGACCCTCTTGTTTTTTTTAGTATAACATATTTTACTAAATCATTCTATCTGTATTATTAAATAATACAGATTATTGTAGCGATATTTGTTAAAATAGTTATTTTTCAGCACCGGCTTCTATGAGTATACCTATGATTTCGACGTGTCCATTAGAAGTTGCCCACTCTAAGGCTGTTTTACTATCGTCATCTTTTAATTGAACATCAACACCTGATTTTATAAGATATTTTGCCATGTCTGTGTATCCATTAAAAGCAGCAAACATTAGTACTGTTTCATTATTATTGTTGGTAGCATGGATATCAGCTCCAGCAATAAGGAGGGCTTTGGCTACTTCTATGTGTCCATTAAATGCAGCCAACATTAAAGCCGTCTCTCCAGTATTGTTTGGACTATTAATTCTAGCTTTAGCTTTGAGAAGAGCCCTTACAACATCTATATGTCCCTCACTAGAAGCCCACATTAAGGCAGAATTACCGTCGATATCTTTGGCACTAATATCAGCCTCAGCGTTTATGAGTATTTTGACTATTTCAATATGCCCTTTTTCTGAAGCTAATATCAAGCCTGTACTGTTATCATCTTCTGTTTTGGCATTGATATTAGTCCCATCTTCTATCAGATATTTCACATCTTTGGTTTTTCCGTCTTCGCAAGATTTAAACCATGAATTTTTGATATCACTCATTATACTGTCCTTTTTTTATTCTGTAATACACTTAACTAATTCTATAGTATCAGAAAATGAGCGAATTCTCATAAATACTCCTGTCCCATTACGACTACCACCAAAATTAGTATTACCTTCAATAGTTTGAACAATTTGCTTTTCAGCATCTAAGATATCTACTATAATAAATACATGGGTAGCTCTATTTTTAGTTGGAGATATTACTAATCCTATATCACCGGCTTCAATTGATGTTTTTTTGTTTAATATATCATTGTAAGAAAAACACAAGTTAGCATCTTTTGCACCTTGATGGAACTCTTCACAAATAAATGTATTAGCATAGTGATTTGTAAATTTTTGATTTATTGTGCTAAAAGCTTGATCTAATATAGTACAGACAAAACCTTGACACCAATACCACTCTTCACCATCATGACCACCCATGTAAGATCGTACCCATGGGCCTTGATTTAGTTGGTTAATTTCACAGGATCTATATTGAAGATGTTTTTTAGCAAAAAAAACAATTTTATCTCTTAGAGATTTTTTATTAAAGGATTCCAAAGAAAAAGCTTCTTTCATTGGAGCAAGCATATCGAGAAATAATTGATTAGTAATAATACCATCAGCTTTGACATTAAATTCAGGTTGTAGCGCTAGTACAATCTTTTGTGTGTGATCTCCCCAAATACCATCTATTATGATGGTATCAATATCGATGTTGGTGTCTAATTGCCATAAATACAATAGCTCTTGTATTCTTTTAACATTATTTCCTTTATCACCATAAGAAAAATTTTCTTTTGATAAAGGAGTGAGTTCGTGAAGATAGTCTTTTTTTACTAAAAAATCATTCATATATTCCTCCCACAATGTTAATATTTATTTATTATAAATTGATTTAGTATTTTAATCAATGGATACCATTATATAAAAAACCCCATACTATTATTGTATGAGGGTGTTTTTTGATTTTCATCTTTAATATAAAATAAATATCTAGCTTAAGATACTAAAATATCTTGTTATTTTGTTATTTTTGTTGGAATGTAAAATTTAAGCCTTTTTTAGTTAATTCTAAGGCTATTTGTTCAGGAGTATTAGGTTTTAATTTAATACCACCTATTTGATCACTACTAGTAAGAAGAATTCCACCATCGTTTATTTGAAAAGCATCATAATGAACTTTCCCTCCACGATTACCTTCATATACAGCAATATCACCTATCATTTTAACAAAAGTATGTTTGTAGCCTGTATTTTTTTTAAGAATAACTAATTTTCCATCTGCAGAAAATTCGTATTGAGTAGTAATATCTTCTATGGA
This sequence comes from Spirochaetota bacterium, assembly GCA_030154445.1. NCBI lineage: Bacteria > Pseudomonadati > Spirochaetota > Spirochaetota bacterium. Next base: position 147,988 of record JAGUQW010000006.1, read on the forward strand.
TTGTCCTACAATTGTTTTACCCTGAACTTGCTCAAAAAAAGTTGTATTAGCATGGGCAAAACTTACGATAGTTGTCATTAATAATAATAATATTGATTTCATTTTATCTCCTTATTTTTCTCTTAAGCTAAGTATTATTACTTGTAATAATACTTAGCATACACTTTTATACAAATTAATGCAATAATAGAGCGTTATAGTTATTATAATATGATATAACAAAATATTTTTTATAAAAACTATAAAGTAATTTTTTTTTATTCCGAAAATAATAGAGAAAGAGTTTTTGTATTATTAGGGAGAATTTCTATGATTTTTGGAAATACCTCATCAGGTTTCGGTCGTACCTCAGCTATGCTAGAGCAAGGTATTCAAGCTTCTACTCTTAGAAGACAACTAATTGCTAATAATATCGCTAATGTGGATACCCCAGGCTATAAAAGAGCAGAGCTTAGTTTTGAATCTCAAATTCGTCGTGCTGTTGCATCTGAGACACCACCACGCCTTGCCACATATAAAACTGATGCTAGGCATATTGACTTCAATAAAAAAATTGATTTTACCAAAGTTCAACCTCGTATCAGTGTAGAGTATGATACATCTTATCGTAATGACGGAAATAATGTTGATATCGATGTAGAATCGGCACAAGCAGCTACTAATACCATGCAATATAATCTCATGATGGAATTATATAGTAGAAATATTAAATTACTTGATATAGCGATGAGATAATAATAATATAAAAAATAAAAAAACAAAGTAAGAGGCTAGTATGGGTTTATTTACCAGTATGAATATCGGAGCGACAGGGCTTAGTGCTCAACGCATGAACATTGATGTTATTGCAAACAATATAGCTAATGCTAATTCAACACGCACGACAGAAGGTGGTCCTTATCAACGGTCAAGAATTATTTTAACACCAAGAGCTGGCGTGCCTGTATTCAAAAGCCCTCATGTACCTGATGCTCTTCAACCAGCTATGGGTGGCGGTGTGAAAGTTAATTCTATAGAAAAAGACGAGTCACCGGCTAGAATGGTGAACGATCCAACACATCCAGATGCGATTACTAATGGGAAATGGGCTGGTTATGTAGCATATCCTAATGTTAATATTGTCAAAGAAATGGTAAATATGATCTCTGCAAATAGGTCTTATGAAGCTAATGTTAGTATGATTGATTCTTCTAAACAAATGTTTGAAAGAGCTTTAAGATTAGGACAATAATAGTTATTACTAATTATTAAAAAACATAAAAAACTATCTAATATTTATATTAGATAGTTTTTTAATTAAGGATCATAAAGATGATAGATCATAGCGATAGCAAAGAATACAAAAATTTGTTTTTCACTTATATGAAGTCGGATAATTTGGCTGATATTATAGAGATCTTATCTAATACCAAAGTATGTGAGTATCTATTTTTTGCACCTTGTCCTAAAGAACATTTGGAAGATTATTTTTTACCCAAAATTCATAAAATTCAAGATCAATTAAAAGAACAGAGATTACCTAATACGCATCTCTTTGTTATAAAAAAAGATGACAGGGTAGTAGGGTATTGTGGAATAGACGCTATTGCTTATTCATCGAATAATTATACTATAGGCTATACGATAGATGAACCTTTTTGGGGACAAGGCTTGGGGACGATTGTAGGAGAATTTTTGGTGTATTATGCTTTTGAAGTGTTAAAGGCTAGAAAATTAACAGGTGATTGTTTTGAACAAAATATAGGCTCTGCAAAAATAATGAAAAATCTAGGATTCAAGTTAGAAGGTGTTGTTCGTGATTTATATAAAAAAAATAATATTTATTGTAACAATCTATTATTTGGCCTCTTAAAATAAAAGAATACCAAAATATAAACATCTGCCGTTTTTAACAACTTTAACTATTTAAAATAAGAGTTTTTTCAAAGTCATAAAGGTATATTTTTATGATGCTAAATCTACTCAGGATTGAAATAATAAAACTATTAATATAAGATTAATAAGAATCAAAATAAATAACAAGACAAACACCTTCTAAATTTAGGGGGTGTTTTTATTTCGAAACAGAGGTGAATAATAAAATTTATAGCTGTCTATAATTTGCTAAAAAATATTATTTGACTTTATAATATATATGTAGACTACATACTTTGAGGAGGCTCTCGTGAAAATAGGAACATCATCCGTGAATCAAACGACATTACAGATGAATCAACTGGATTCAAGGCATATTAATAAGAATCAAAACAAAGCTATGTCAGGTGATGTAGAACAAAGTTTTGCTGAAGTGTTTTTTAATGTTGTTAATAACATTAACGCTAATCAAAATGATGCTGATCAATTACAACAAGCGGCAATTACAAGACCAGATTCTGTAAATGTGTCTGATATTTTAATTGCCACAGAAAAAGCTCGTTTGTCTGTAGGGATGTTAAAATCTGTTACAGAAAGAGCAACAAGAGCTTATAGTGAGATAATGAATATTCGCTAATAAATGATGTGTTATAAGTGTGCATTATAAACAAAATGTTTTACGATTGTGTCTTTAAGATACAATCGTTTGAATAGATTAGAATAAAGAAGAATTTCTCTCTTCTTATTTATCGGAATATTTCTGTAATATATTAGTCAAAAATAAATCAAAAATAATAAATAGAGGGAATGATGCCAAATTGGAATACTTTGTTATTAAAAATTAAAGAGAAATTTGTACAATTATCTCTACAATATAAAATTTTTATGGCAGGTAGTTTGTTTCTTGTAGTTTTAAGTGGTTTTTTCATAGTTTTTTTATCTACACGAGTAGGGAATGCCGCACTATTATACAAATCGCCATTATCGCCAGATGACTACGCTAGAGTAACAATGGCCTTACAAGAACAACAAGTACAATTTGATACCAAGCAAGATCAGTATATTTTGGTTAAAGATCCTGAAACAGCTAAAAATATTCGTATGACTTTAGGTCAGGCAGGTATTATACCTCAAAATGTGCGTGGTTGGGAGCTTTTTGATGTACAACGTTTTACTACTACAGATTTTGAAAGAGATATAAATCTTCGTCGTGCTATTATTGGTGAAATGACAAAACATATCAAGACACTAGGTGATGTGGAAGATGTTAGTATACAGGTTTCTTTTCCTGATAAAAAGCTATATTCTGATTCTCAAACTCCTGTTACAGCCTCTATTGTTATTACACCAGCACCCTATTCTGATATTGCTAATAATAAAGCTAAAATTCAAGGTATTGTTAATTTGGTTGCATATGGGATTCCAGAATTAAAAAAAGATGATGTTGTGGTAGTAGATAATAAGGGTAATGTATTATCAGATATGCTTGTTCCTAATGACGGTGATGAACAAGTTAGAATAGCTAGAGAACAACTGCGTATTATGGAAAGAGAAAGAGCTCGGTATACAGCTCGTGTTGTTGATGCTTTAAGTATTTCTTTGCCTAGAGATAGATATCTAGTCTCTGCTGATATAGAATTTGATTGGAATACAAGAACATCAACTAAAAAAGAATTAATACCTACCGTTATTAAACCTGATAATCCTGTTACTCCTTACGATGATAGTGAAACAGTTTTAGAAGTGCTTGTTAGTGAAGATAGGGTTGAAGAGAATTACAGAGGACCTTCTTATATTCCTGAAGGTCCAGCAGGTGTTGATGACAATGTTCCTCCTGGATTAAAAGACAAAATCGATAGATTTAATCAATACGAAAAAAATCAAACAACAAGAAATGTAACAACAGGAACTCAAGAATCCTTGGAAAAAAAAGCTCCGTATCTTATCAAAAGAATCAGTATATCTGTTGCTATTGATGGGACATGGAGTATCAATAGAAAACCTAACGGTGAAGAAATCATATCTAACGGAAGTATTACACGAGAGTATACTCCTATAGATACGAAAGAACTTAGATCTTATCAAGAATTGGTGCAAGGTTCTGTAGGATTTAATGCTGCTCGTTTAGATCAAGTCGTAGTTAGAGCGTTAAAGTTTGATAGAACTGCTCAATTTGCTTTAGAAGATGGAGTTGTTCGTCGTAGAGTTTTAATTAATAGAATTATTTTGATGTCTATGTTTAGTTTAGTTGGATTAATAATATTAATTATTTTGTATAGAATATTAGCAACTCATTTGGAAATTAGACGTAGACAAAAAGAAGAAGAGCGATTGCGTCAACAAGCTCTTATGCGAGAAGCCGCTCTTAGACAAGCTGAGGCAGAACAGGCTGGAATGGAATTATCTATGGAAGAAAGAGCCTCTAATGAACTTCTGGACAGTGTTATTAACGCTGTCCGTGAACATCCACAAGAGACTGCTAAGTTATTAAGAACATGGCTCATCGAAGAAAAATAATATAATAGATATTGGAGATAGGGATGGCTGATAAAGCAATTGCCGAGAAAGGTGGACGCTCGAGTAAAAAGAAGATTTTAACAGGAAAAGAAAAAGCAGCAGTTTTTCTTATTAGTATAGGATCTGAAGTTTCCTCTGAAGTGTTAAAACATCTAAAAGAAGACGAAATCGAAGAAATATCTTTTGAATTAGCTAGAGCAGACTATGTAACATCAGAATCAAGAGATGAAGTTTTGATGGAATTTCAAGAATTAATGATGGCTCAAGATTTTATCATGAGTGGCGGTGTGGACTATGCTCGAGAAGTACTAGAGAGAGCTTTGGGTACACAGCGTGCTGTAGATATTATTAATAGATTAACATCTTCTTTACAAACAAAACCATTTGACTTTATTAGAAAAACAGATCCTGCTCATTTAGTAAACTTTATTCAAAATGAACACCCTCAAACGATAGCACTTATTTTATCTTATTTGGATCCAGGCAAAGCTGCACTAATTTTAGCGGCATTGAATACAGATTTACAAGCAGATATTATGAAGCGTATTGCAACTATGGATAGAACATCTCCTGAAATTCTTCGTGAAGTTGAAAGGGTATTAGAGCGTAAGTTATCTACACTCAGTAGTGAAGATTTCACATCTGCCGGTGGTATCGATGCTGTTGTTGCTATTATTAATAACGCTGATAGAACAACAGAGCGTAATATTATAGAAAGCTTGGAAGAGGATGATCCAGATTTGGCAGAAGAAATCAAAAAGAAAATGTTTGTCTTTGAAGATATTATTACTCTTGATGATAAAAGTATTCAAAAAGTTATGCGAAATGTTGATAATACAGATCTTTCAAAAGCTCTCAAATCTGTTGATGCTGAAGTTCAGGATAAAATATTTAGAAATATGTCAAAACGCGCAGCTCAAATGCTTAAAGATGATATGGAATTTATGGGTCCTGTTCGTCTTAAAGAGGTTGAAGAAACACAGCAAAAAATTGTATCTATTATCAGAAAATTGGAAGAACAAGGTGAAATTGTCGTATCTCGTGGTGCTGATGATGATCTGGTTGTATAAAGTTTTATGAAAATAAATATATAATATTATAAAAAAAAGAAACATTATACTATTTGGAGTATTTCGTGTTACAAAAATCTTTTAATCCTCACGCAAGAATTTTACATGATGGTCAGTATGAAATAAGAACAACATCAATAGATGTACCTATTAAAGAATTTGATACAGAAAATATGTTGGAAAAAAATATTCAAAAAAGAATTTCATCCATGCATTCTGAAATTGAAGAATTAGAAATCAAAATCAAAGAAAAAAGACGAATTAGCCAAGAAAAGGCTGATACAATTTTAGTACAAGTTCAAGATGAAGCTAAAAAGGTCTTAGAAGAAGCAGAACAACATGCGTTTAATCGTGTACAGAAATCTGTTCAAGAAAAAGAAACTACTCTTCAACAAACATCTCAAGAAGTAGAAATGATCAGAGCAAAAGCCTTGCGTGAAGCAGAGGAAATGAAAGAAGATGCAAATAAAGACTCAATCAAAATAAAAGATATAGCTCAAAAAGATGGTTATGAAGATGGTGTTCAAAAAGGAATAGCAGCGAGTCAAACTGAAGTTGATTTTGCTATAGAAAGACTACACAGTATTGTTGCAGAAACAGCTAGAGAACGAGAAAGAATTCTAAATCATAGTGAAACCCAGGTGATTAATCTTGTTATAACAATGGTTAAAAAAGTTGTTAAAAAACTTACAGCAGAACATCAAGATGTTGTTATGAATAATGTAAGATCTGCTTTAGAGTTACTTAGAGGTGCGATGACTATTTTTATACGAGTATCACCTTTAGATTTTAATTATGTGAGTTCTTTTAAAGAAGAGCTAGTTAGAAAGATAGAAAGACGAGCTGATTTAAAATTTATTGAAGATCCAACTATAGAACCAGGTGGGGTCTATATAGAAACGGATACAGGTGATATTGATGTTACGATTCGTTCACAGCTGGAAGAATTAGAAAATCAAATGCGTTTTTATATGCCTATAAAAGTTAAATCTCCAGAAATAAAAAGACGAGAACAAGAAAATTCAGAACAATTAGCAAAAGAACAAGAAGAAGATGTTCAAAAAGAAATTCGAGAACAATTAGCAAAGACTGATTTTGCTCAACGAGAAGAATTTATTTCTAAACCAGGAATAAAAGATGAGCTTTCTCATCCTGTAGATCTTCTTGATACAGAAGAAATGGAATCTTATGAAAAGGATTCTGAAAAGTAGATTTCTCAGAAATCCTAGAATGATAACACTATCTAATAAAAGAGAGAATTAAATGAATGATGTTTTTTTAAAGTATCAAAATGCTGTCAATAGAACTACTGTTCTCAAAACTTATGGTAAATTAGAAAATCTGAATGGTTTATTAATTGAAAGTATAGGTCCTGTTGGTGCTATAGGAGATCTTTGTTATATTCATACTAGTGCAGAAGAACCTGTGAAAGCAGAAATTGTAGGTTTTAAAAATGGCAAGACACTTCTTATGCTTTTAGGTCATTTACAAGGTATTTCTCCTGGAATGAAGATAGAAAATACAATGCATCCTTTACAGATTTCTGTAGGAGATGCTTTATTAGGTAGGGTTATCTCTGGTGCAGGTGAGCCTATAGACAAGTTAGGTTCTATACAAACACCAGAAAAAATCAATATAGATAGAATTCCTCCAGATCCTTATTTACGACAAAGAATCACTGATGTAATTTCGACAGGTGTTAGAGCTATTGATGGTGTTCTTACGGTTGGACAAGGTCAAAGGCTTGGTATTTTTGCAGGAAGTGGTGTTGGTAAATCTACCTTAATGGGAATGATAGCTCGTAACACAAATGCAGATGTAAATGTGATTGCTCTTATTGGAGAGCGTGGTAGAGAAGTTAGAGAATTTTTAGAAAATGAACTAGGTGAAGAAGGACTAAAAAAATCAGTAGTGATTTCTGTAACAGGTGATGAACCAGCATTATTGAGAATTAGAGGAGCTTATATAGCGACAGCTATTGCAGAACACTTTAGAGATCAAGGTAAAAATGTTATGTTTATGATGGATTCTGTAACACGATTTGCTATGGCTCAGCGTGAAGTTGGATTATCTATTGGAGAACCACCTGCGATGAGAGGTTATACTCCGAGTGTATTTTCTACCTTACAAAAATTATTAGAAAGAACAGGTACTGGAGAGATTGGAACTATCACGGCATTTTATACAGTCTTGGTAGAAGGGGATGATGATAATGAACCTATCTCTGATACTGTAAGAGGTATTCTTGATGGGCATATTCTTTTATCACGAGCATTGGCTGATAAAAACCATTTTCCTGCAATTGATATTTCGTCTAGTATTTCTCGTGTGATGAAAGATATTACTACAAAAGAACATATACGCTTAGCTGGAAAATTAAAAGAAATTGTTTCTACATACAAAGATTCAGAAGATTTAATTAATATAGGGGCTTATGTTCGAGGAACAAATCCTCTTGTTGAAGAAGCATTACTTAAAATACCAAATATTAATCAATTTTTAAAACAAGATATTGACGAACACTCTTCTTTTGAAGAAACATTTGATCAATTACAAAAAATTATTAATTAAAACACTCAGTATCAAAACAGAGTGTTTTTTTTATGGATTTACCTTTCTAATTTGCAAAATTTTGTATAAATTATAGATAACAATTTATAATTTCTAATAATTATGAATAAGATATAAATTTTTAAAAGTATGCATTTTTTCTAGTTGATTTTTATATAAAATCGTGTATAATATTGATATTATATAATACTAATTGTCAAACCATCATAAGCGACATGAATATTTGTAGGTAAAATATCACACCAATTTTGATGCGATAGTTCATGGTTCATATGTATGAGATAAGTTTTTTTTGCTTGAATTTGTTGTGTCAGTTTTAGAACTTCTTCCAAATTAAGATGAGTGTTATGAGTTTGAATTCTCAAACAATTAATAACCAAGGTGTCAATATTTTGGATTTGTTGTAATGTTTCTATAGGCAAACTTTTCACATCAGTTAAATAAGCGAGATTATTTATTTTATATCCTGTAATAGGTAATTTACCATGCATCACTAAAAGAGGGGTAATAGTAATATCATTAATATAAAAAGTTTGATAATGTTCAATAATAATATCTTTGAATTGTGTTAATCCACCACCTATTTGAATATTAGTGTTATCAAATATATAACTAAAAACTCTTTTGATATCTTTTAGTGCTGAAGAATCTGCATAGAGTTCTAACGCCTTATACCAAGAAAAAGGACGCAGTTCATCTAATCCCATAATATGATCAAAATGAGAATGTGTTATCAGTATAGCGGATAAAGATTGGATATTATAGCGAAGTAATTGTGTCCTAATGTCAGGACCAGAATCTATCAAAATCCGCTCTGTATTTGTTTCTAATAAAGCAGCACAACGGAGTCTAGAATCTTTAGGATCTTTAGAGAGGCACACTTTGCAGGCACATCCTATAACAGGTACACCAGAAGAAGTACCTGTACCGAGAAATGTTAATTTCATATGAGCCTCAATAGAATAATAGTATGTTAAAATTATATAATATAATAATAAAATTATCAATGAATCTTCAGATAAAGTTGGAGGAAAGATGTTAGGTGAATTAAAAACTATATTTGATAATAAATTTTTTGAGCAATCTTTGAAGACCAAAGCTATTAATAATAAAGAAATCGCGATAAAATATTTTACCAATGATGCCCGAATAATAGAAGATCCTTGTTTGCATTGTTTTATTGGAATCAAAGGATTGCAATTTGATGGCAATGATTTTTTTGATCAAGCCTATAAAGCTGGAGTGAGGGTTTTCATATTACAAAAATTACCAACAATAATTCCTGATGATGCTGTTATTTATTTTGTTTCGGATACCTTAGAGGCACTTGCTCAACTTGCTCATGAACACAAAAATATGCTTCAGATCCCGCATGTTTTGATTACAGGTAGTGTTGGCAAAACAACGACGCGTTTGATGTTAACTTATATCTTAAGAGAAAAATATGAGACACATACAGCAAAGAAAAATTGGAATAATGCTATCGGTACCCCTCTTACAATTTTGGAAACAGATAGGGAATCTAAAATATCTATTTTAGAAGCTGGAATGAATAGTAAAGGAGAGATTAGTCATCTTTCTAAAATGGTTAATCCTGAAATTGCTGTAATTACTAATATTGGATATAGTCATATTGAATTTTTAGGAAGTGTGGATCAAGTTGCTGAAGCTAAAATAGAAATAGTTGACGGTATGAATGACTCTTCTGTATTACTTATCAATAAACATGATCCTTATAAAATGTTATTTGAATCCAAAGCAAAAGGTAAGATAATCTATTTTGATCCTATGCAATTATATATTTTAGAAGATAAAGGATTGGATGGTTTTGAATTTGCCCACAAAGAGTATCCAAATCGTCATTTTTTCTGTCCTATTTCAGGAGAACACTTACTCTTGAATATATCTATTATTTTTGCGCTTATAGATATATTACAAATACCTCTGGAGTGTATTGAACAAGGACTTCTAAATATCAAAAACATAGATAATAGAATGAGAATTTTTTCTAATAAGAGAGGGGTTTCTGTAATTGCAGACTGTTATAATGCTTCTTTAGAATCATTTAAAGCCTCTTTGGATGTATTACAAAAATCTAAAGGAAGAAAAATAGCTGTCATAGGTAGTATCTTGGAGTTAGGTGATAGTACAGAGTTTATTCATAGAGAAATTGGTACTTATATAAATAAAATTAATCCTGATTTGGTATTAGCTGTTGGAGAAGATATGGGGTATACTTGTCAAGAATTAAAAATTCCCTATTGTCATTTCCAAACAAAAGAAGAAGTATGGTTTGTATTAGACAAAGAATTAAAATCAGGTGATACGGTGCTAATAAAAGCTTCTAATAAAATAGGATTAGATATTATTGTAAATTGTTTAGAAAACATTTAAGGAAGAGCAAAAGATTCTGTAGCAATACCTCCATTTTTAGAGATAATACGAACCCATACATGAACTAAGCCTGTAGGTACGGTAGTAGTTAGAGAATTATAAGTTATTAGAAAAGGATTTGAAAGTAAGGGAGCATTGTAAGTTTTAGACCCTAATAGTCCTTCAATTTCTATTCTATCTATAGGAGCTCCAGTATTATTTATTGTAATAGACATTTGTTCATTTCCAGCCCAACTACTACCAGCAGCTGGTTTTGTTGGAGTATACTCAAACAAATAACTTACGGAAAGTAATTTTATTGTTAAGGTGTATTTTTTAGAGATGGTAATACCATCAGTATTTTTATAACTTATATCAATATTATATTTTCCATGAGAAGTATTATAAGAACCACTATTTTTTATTGGAAAAACTTGAGATGTTAGAAATTCTTTAGGAGCTCCAACGGGTTCTATAGATATAGTATCTGTTGGGGTTTTGATCTCAATAGTTGAAACTCCTAAAGGGTCTTGAAATGCTAATTCTAATTTGATAGAATCAGTGAGTAAAGTTAATTTCGTAGAAGGTGAAATTAGATGAATATTAGGTTCAAAAATAGAATCAAGGTGATCTTTGGTAGTTTTTAAATCAAGTATAGAACAAAATGATGTTAATAATAATATAAAAATATATCTAAGCATATAACCTCTTTTTATAATATACAATGATTCGGTTTTTTCTTGATTAAATAAATATACTATTGTATAATAATAATAATTCAATTATTGGAAGGAGAATTTTAATGAAAAATATATTACTTATCATGTCAGTTTTTTTAATTGTATCCTGTGGTAGTGACGATAGTTCAGCTGAAACAGATATAGTTACAAATAAAAAATCTAAAGTTTTAGCAAAAATAAAAAATACCTATTGGGAAATGCCTACTTATAAATATGGAAATATCCGTATTAAAGATAATACAGCAACATCTTCTATGAGTGAAACTTCTTTTATCTCTAATGGTACTATTAGTATGTTAGACGAAGATGATGATTTCACTGTTTTTAATGTTTATAATTCTGAGAAAAACACAGTGTTTGGATTGTCTCTTGTAGACAAAGATACTATTAAAGTATCTGTTATTTCAGCTTCTAATTCTTTAGAAGGATATAAATCTAACCATGATGTTTTAGGTGTAATAATGAAAAAGAAATAAAAATAAAGCTCGAAAATTTTATTTTTTAGGATATAATAATGAAACTATATATTATATTATATTATATTATATTTCTAACTTCATGTATTGCCTATATTCCTATGAATGATAATAATTCATTATTAATGGAAAGAAAATTAGAGAATACAGAATGGCAAAGTAAGAAATCTGGTAATAAACAAAAAATTCATTTTTTATCTAATGAAATCAAATTAGGAGTAGGAAAATTATTAGGCACAACTAATACTCCATTTTCGTTAATAAATCAAGATCAAAATTATGCTCTCTATAGTATCTATGAAGATTATTTACCTAGTTTATTAGGTGTTATTCAAATTGATACAAAAACAATTCGTGTATTAATTTGGCAAGGTAATTCTTTACCTTTGAAACAAGAAATTATTGATAATATCAATCAATATGGTATAGAATTTAGTATCAAAAAGAAAAAAAACATTAAAAATCCTAAAAATTTATTTTAATTTTTAGGATTTTTTGTGATTATACTAAATCTAAATCTTTAAATAAAGCAGGAATGACTTCTATTCTTTCTGAAATTCTTACATGTAAAAATTGTTGAATAGCCATTAATGTACCTGTAGATGCACTAGGACAACCATTACATGCACCTAAATATTCAATGAATAACAATAGATTGTCCCCGTCTTCTTTAAGATCAATTAATTCCATATCTCCACCATCCATGATTAACATAGGGCGAACATGTTCATCTAATTCTAATTCTATTACTCTTAATTTTTGAACTAAGCTAAGTTCATCAAAATTCACATCTACTTTTTGCATATAGTAATCTCCTAAAATCGTAAAATATTAATTTAATAGTTTTGAAATATAATCTATCAATATTGTAATTTCTTCCAATGTAGTGAATTTAGAAGTACTTACTCGTACTCCTCTATTGGAGTCTGTTTGCAAAGATAAGTCTATAGTTTTGGTAGTACATGCAGATCCAGTTGAAACAGAAATGTTATTGTTATTAAGGTGCCAAACAAGATAATCATGATCTATTTGAGGAATATTAAAAAAAGTAGTATTAGGAATACGATCTTGATCTTTGCCATAAATAGTACAATTTGGAATTTGAGCAAGAAAATCTTCCAAATTGCTTCTTAATTGTAGCATAGAATCGCTATACAAGTCTAGTTTTTTTGTTGCTATTTTTAATGCTTCGCCCATTGCAATGATGCCAGCAACATTCAGCGTTCCCGAACGGAAACCTCCCATTTGTTCTCCTCCATGTAATAAAGGAATAAGAGGAGCAGAGTCTTTGATATATAATCCTCCAATTCCTTTTGGTGCATGGAATTTATGTCCTGAAAATGATAAATAATCAACATCAAGGTCATAAATATCAATAGGTATTTTACCAATAGCTTGAGTAGCATCTGTATGAATTAATATATTATTTTGATGACATATTTTAGCAATATCTTTGATTGGTTGAAGGATCCCTGTTTCACTATTTGCTAATCCAATAGATACTAATAATGTTTTTTCAGGTTGAAATTTGCTTTGAAAACTTTCTATAGAAACACTATTATTAATAGCGGGTAAAGAAATAATTTCTATACCGAATTTTTCCAAATAAGCTAAGCTTTTTCGTACCGCTGAATGTTCTACTGATGAAGTAATAATTTGGTTTTGAGAATTTTTATTTTTTATAAAATCAAATAAAATACTTTTATGTACTGTATTGATACTTTCTGTTGCACTAGATGTCATAACAAGAGTATCTTGTTCGGGAATATTAAGTGAGGCATACAATTGATCTGATGCCCGTGTCAAACCAACATGTGTCTCCAATCCTGTATTGTGGGAAGAGTTGGGATTGCCAAAGATCTGTTCCAAATAGGGGTACATAGTATTCAAAACATCAGGGTCTATAGGAGTGGTAGCATTATTATCTAAGTATATATTTTTGCTCATAAAAACAACTCCTTAATTAATTATTAGTTTAATTATAAGACTTATATACTTTATAAATCAAGATATATTTAAAATAAGTTATATTATATTATTATACTCTAGTCTTGCAATAAAATCATATTATAGTTATAATAATACATAGTACTAAATAATAATACAATATAATATTATAACATTTGGAGTTACTTATGAATTTGAAATTAGAAAAAAATGGATTTAAAAGACCTGGCCCTGTAGTTTTAGCAATTCTAGATGGTGTTGGTATAAGTGATAAAATAGATGGCAATGCTGTTGCTGGTGCATGTACTCCCGTATTAGATGCTTTAATGGAATCTGAAATTCATCGTTTATTAAAAGCTCATGGAACTGCTGTTGGTATGCCAACAGATGATGATATGGGTAATAGTGAAGTTGGGCACAACGCTTTGGGTTCTGGACGAATTTTTGCTCAAGGGGCGAAAAGAGTAAATCAAGCTATTACCGATGGTTCTATTTTTACAACAGAAACTTGGAACAAATTAGTAAAACAAACAATAGATAAAAATTCAACATTTCATTTTATAGGATTAGTTTCTGATGGTGGAGTACATTCTAATATTAAACAATTAATAGAAATGATCAAACATGCTGCTACTCAAGGTGTAAAAACACTCCGTGTCCATGCGTTGACAGATGGTAGAGATGTAGCTGGTCGTAGTGCTATTAATTATTTCAAAGAATTACAAGAAATTTTTGATACGATTAACACTCAAGATGGATTTAGTTATGCTATTGCTTCTGGTGGTGGAAGAATGCTTATGACTATGGATCGTTATAATGCTGATTGGGGTATGGTAGAAAAAGGTTGGAATGCTCATGTACATGGTCAAGCAGATCATACTTTTCCTTCAGCGATCAAAGCTATTGAAACATTTTATGCAGAAGATGCAAAAAGAAATGATCAATATGTTCCTGGATTTGTAGTAGTTGATAAAAATAATACTCCAATAGGTCGTATTCAAGATAATGATGCTGTTGTGTTTTTTAATTATCGTGGAGATAGAGCGATTGAAATTTCGATGGCTTTTACCTTAGATGAATTCAAATATTTTGATAGAGGTGTTAGACCAAATGTCTTATATGCTGGTATGATGCAGTACGACGGAGATCTAAAATTGCCAGAATTATTTTTGGTAGTTCCTCCAAAAATAGATAGACCTGTAGGGGAATATTTTGTCTCTAATGGATTATCAACAATGGCTATTTCTGAAACTCAAAAATATGGACATGTTACTTATTTTTGGAATGGAAATAAAAGTGGATATCTAAATGAAAAACTAGAAAAATATGTAGAAATAAAATCTGATAATATCCCTTTCGATCAAGCTCCAGCAATGAAAGCTGAAGAAATTGCTAACGAAGTACTAATAGCTATAGAAAGTGGTAAATTCAATCATATCCGTATTAATTTTCCTAATGGAGATATGGTAGGGCACACAGGTGATTATGATGCAACTGTATTTTCTATGGAAGTTACCGACAAACAATTGGGTAGAGTTTTGGATGCCGTAAAAAAAGCTAATGGGATTTTAATAGTCTTAGCTGATCATGGTAATGCTGATAAAATGTGGACTATAGATAAAAATACAGGAGAAAAGTCTCCTCATACTGCTCATACATTAGCTCCAGTACCTTTTATTATTTATGATCCTAATTATAATGGTGAATACAAATTAGCTACTATTGAAGAACCAGCAGGATTAGCGAATGTAGCAGCAACATTATGTAATCTCTGTGGCTTGGAAGCTCCAACAGACTATAATCCATCATTAATTACATTTACTAAATAGAAATTCTAGTATAAGGGTATGTTTATGAGAATATATGGACTTATTTTTTGTTTTATCTATTTTACATCTTGTTCACTTGATGACAATTTTTATCAAAATAAATCATTTCCAACAAGACCTCTACATGGATTTGATCGGGGTAATTTATTTCCACAGAGATTAGAACCAGGAGTTACTTTATTTGGAAATATGTGTACGATTCTTCGGACTAGGAAAGATTGGAATCCTGTTAATACAGATTTCAAAAAGACATATCCTTATTTTCAGATAGATTTATTATCTTTTATTAACTTTTCTGTATCTGGAGAATTTACATGGCAAGAAAGAATTATATTTGCAGATGCATTAGAATTAGTAATTTTTGTTATTAATCATCCTTTATTTGAAGAAAAAATGAAATTAAAAACTTTTTATAATAATAACAGAACAGAGCAAGTACTTCCAATAATTATTATTAATAACTTAAGAAAATCAATAATGACTTTTAGTATAAGTAAAGCAGATTTGGATAAAAATATTTTAGCACAAGCTACTGTCGGTGGTTTTCAACATACCATATGGTTTAGAACCGATGTTAACTATCAACAATACAATGTGATATCATTAGCGGTAATTTTAGCTCATGAATTGACTCATAATCTAGGGTTTTTACATACATCAAATGTTCCCCATGGAATTCAAGATCCTGTTATGGAAGTTATTAAAGAAGCATCGTTACAAGATGTTAATCTTTTTAAAAAGAATACTCCTTATTATGAAGAAATGTTCTTAAAACGGATCAGAAAAGAAGCTTATTCTAAAAGTTCCTCTCCTCGAGTGTCTACTAGAATTCAACAAGATACAGAAGAAGATTTTGGTGATACACTAAATAGGATTCGATAATAATATCAATATAATCAGAAAAGACATTGTAATCTACAATGTCTTTTCTGATTTATGAGTGGGCTAATATCTCAAAAATAATACTATCTAATCAAGAATAAGATAATTTATATCAAATTTCAATAACAATAGTATAAGTAAAGTAGCGTAGAAAAAATATTGTGGTAAAAATTACTTATTTATAGGGTCATATTTAGTTTTGTAGTAGTTTGTTAGAGGATAGGAATAGAGTATGACTATGTTTGTAGCTAAAAAAACTTTAAAACTGATGATATTTTTAATTTAATTACTTTAATTAGTCTTTAAAGCGTCATTAATAGATAAATAAATAAAAAAATCCCACCAAACGGTGGGATTTTTTGTTTTATAATATGTATTTTATATTCTTAAACGAGTAGCAATGTAAGTGATTTTTCCATCAATATCTACAGAGAAGAAAGATTCTTTAATACCAGGTTTTAAAGAACCTGTAACATTTGATAAGATGTGAGAAACAAGAACATAAATAGAACTGCCAGTTTCTACTTGAAATGGATTTTCACTTTCTACAGTAAATTTCACCATATTCAAATTTGTTCTAATATTAATTTCACCAACAGCTTTTTGACGACTTGCTAATGCTATTATTTGATGTCGAATATTTTGTTCATTGGTGTTAGGTGTGTAATAATTATCCATGTAGTTTTGTTGAGGAACTATTCTTTCAGGATCTATGGTATAGCTACTATTAGTTGAAATATCGATATTAATAGATCTAAAATCGTTCCAATTTATATCAATAGCAGTTCCTTCGGAATCTTTCATATTAAAGTTTGGAATATTAAAACTGTTTCGTGATACAGTATTTCCTTTTGCAATCAAATGTGGTACAAAATTCTTTGCGAAAATCTCTTTTGTATAAAGACTGAAAAGAGGCTCTTGTAGTTTGTTTTGAGTAATTATAGTCCAATCTATATATTCTGCATCGATTTTGGTAGGGATATTATTGGCACTTTTTGTAGTAATTTTGTCAATAATATTAGTATTTGTAATATTTTCTGTAGTACTATCTGTAGTCTCAGCAGCTTTTTCTGTTGTTGGTGTAACATTTTCTCCATTGAAATATGCTTTAATACCTGCTAGTAGTGTTTCTGTACCAATATTATACTGTGCAAGGTGAAGAAGAGCATAGTTATTAAAAATACCTTCTATATCAACATATTGTACAGAATTAGTTTCAAATCCTTTATTAAATAATTCTTGATAATAAGAAGTTCCAGGAACAAGTACTATTTTTCCAAGATCAGTATTTAAAGTTGGTGTTGATGTATTTGCAGTTTCTGTTGGTGTAGATTCGTCAACAGAAATGGAATTGGTATTAAGAGTAAGTGATGCTAATCTAAATACAGAATCTTTAAACATATTAAAAAAACGAGTACTGAGATTTTCTTTAGTTTTTTCCCATGCTATTATAATAGTGTCTTTCATTTGTTTTTCAGTGCCATTACCAGGGATATTAACGAATAGTTTTCCATTACTAAAAAAACTACTGGAAGTAATAAGAGGCATGTTGATAATAATAATTTCTTGAATATCTTTTTTCCCAAAGTAATCGTTAATATAATCAGTAATCTTTATAATATTATCAAATGATGTTTCAAATTTAGTAGCAGTATATAATGTTATTGGTAAAGATGTTTCAGAAGATATTTCTTTTGTATGATTAAAAACAAGAAGTTGAGGATTTTGAGAGTCCATGAAATTGAAAGTATTATTTTCATTACTCATATATGGATAAATAAGCATTCCTAATGTTGAGCCAAGGGTAGTAACAGTATATTCTGTGTCAATATCTTTAATAGTAGGATACCAATTTGTAGAAATACTACCTGATCCACCACGGCTAGATAATAATAAAGAATAAGTGAATCGTACCGTATATTCTTGATCTGTAGTTTCGTTGTTTGAACCTACACGAATACCGACGCGTATTTTTCCGCCACCAGTATTAAGATCATTTTGTTCTGATAAAGCAATAATTCTACCTCTTGCTGGTAGTATAATTTCAGCACTAGGACCTTTATAAATCGTAGTAAATTGAACTTCATTTGCTGATATTTTGTTATATTGCATTTGAAAAGACTGTCCATAAGTAATAGCATTCATAAATATAAATGTTACTAATAATAAAATTTTCATATTTTTTCCTCCGAAAAACTAATTATTCAATTAGAATTAACCTAGTATAGTATCGGATTTTTTAAAATTTATATTAGTGTTATTGCATGAGAATTACTTGTATTATTTTGATTTATTTATTTTACTATGTTATAATAAAATAAATAAATGTGGTTATGTGTTTATGGTGAAATTTTCTTTTGATAGTATTCAATCTGTTTTGCAAGAAATTCCTATGCAAATCAAACAAAAAAAACTATCTATTTTATTACCTTATTATAATGAAGAATCAGTGATTGTTCAAAATGTTCATATTATTGTGATGCAACTAATAGAGTGGGATTGGAATTTTGAAGTTATTATTTCTGATGATGGATCTCATGATAATGGATATAAGATTTTGTTGCAAGAATTTTCACAAAATCCCAAGATAAAAATTCTACGATCTTCGCGTAATTATGGCAAGGGTAGGGCTTTATGTACTGCTTTTGAAAAAAGTGAAGGTGACTATATTTTGTTTTTAGATAGTGATCTAGAATTGAGTATAAAACATTTACCGTATTTTATTCAAAAAATGAATCAAACTAATAGTGATATTATTATTGGATCAAAAGAAGATCCAAGATCTAATTTGAATTATCCTTTTATTAGAAAGCTATTTAGTAAAGTATATACTCTTATTAATAAAGTATTATTTAATTTATCTGTTAAAGATACGCAAACAGGAATAAAGTTATTTAAGAGAGAAATATTAGAAAAAACCCTACCATATTTATTAGTAAAAAGATTTGCATTTGATATAGAGCTATTAGCTTTGTGTCAATATAGAGATTATACAATAGAATCTCACCCTATAGTGTTACATTATGCAAGAGGGTCAAATATAGGCCGAATCAGTGTAGATACTATTCTTTCTATGTTCAAAGATACTATAGCTGTTTTTTGGCGTTTAAAAAGTAATTTTTGGGGAAGACTAGTATTTGGTAAAGAGCAACTTACTTATGCGGTGCTTTCTTTTGATCAGGCAGATAGAGATATAAAAGATACTTTTTATATCTCTACTACTAATGATATCTTAGCGCTACTTCCTAATCTAAAATCTTATGATATCATTATATTTAAAGAAATGGGTGATGAAATCCCTATATTTGCTCAAGATATCTTGAATAGAATTTTTGTTGATCCTAGTATTAAGGGTGTTCTACCGTTGTTACTTCCTTTAACACAAGATGTTTCAGAAGAATTGTATTATGCTATTGTTGGAAATATGTTTTTTTCAAAAGGTTATTATCCTAGATATAGACCTGTTCAGCAAGATTTTATTAATGATCTGAAAAAAGAAAGAGAATTATTTTCAACAACAATGTTTGTATATAGGCGAGAGTTTTTAGAAAATATTATTGAGCAACATAATAATGAATTTCCACTAAAAATAGACACTTTTTCTCATATAGTTCATACACCTTTTTATTTTATTCACAAACAATTTCCAAAAAACTACAAAGAATTTCAACAATTTATTCAAAATATACCGAATTGTGTGGTAGATATCAAAAAAAATATCAGCACTGTATATATGTTTGTAAAAGTACTTGCTATTGTTGCTATTTTTGTTCAAGAATACATACTCATACTGCCTTTAGGAATAATAGAAATAGGAATATATTTATGGTATATTTATTCATTAGGTATTAGAAAAGGAATACGATATGTTATATTATTTAATATAATTAGAATATTAAATGTTTGGGATACAATAATTTCTTTACTAAAAAGCTCATTCAGAATAATAAAAATAAATAAATAAAAATTTGAATTTTTATAGTAAGTGTTTTATACTAATATAATACAGTATAGAATCAGTTAATTTTGCTATACAAATGCAAGGGAGCATTCATGGATTTAATTAAAGGAATCAGAGATATTTTTATTAATGATATAGCTGTAGATTTGGGCACAGCTAATACTCTTATTTATGTAAGAGGCAGAGGCATAGAATTATCAGAACCTTCTGTTGTAGCATTACAAACAAGTACAGGAAAAGTGATTGCTGTGGGTAGAGAAGCTAAAAAAATGTTAGGAAAAACACCTGGTGATATTGTTGCTATTCGTCCCATGCAAGATGGTGTTATTGCTGATTTTGAAGTAGTTGGTAAAATGATGAAATACTTTGTTGCAAAAAGTCAACCTTATAAAAAACTTGTTTATCCAAGAATGGTCATAGGTGTACCATCAGGTGTTACCGAAGTAGAACGCAGAGCTGTTCGTGAAGCGGCAGAACAAGCTGGGGCAACTAAAATTCATTTGATTGAAGAATCTCGTGCAGCAGCCTTAGGTGCAGGAATTCCTGTTGAAGAGCCAGCAGGTCATATGGTTGTTGATATTGGTGGTGGTACTACAGAAGTATCTGTACTATCATTAGGTGGTATCGTTATTACTAATTCTATTCGTGTTGGCGGAGATAAATTTGATGAAGCTATTATTAATCATTTGAAACGATATCATAATTTAAGTGTGGGTGAACGAACGGCAGAAGAAGTCAAAATCAAAATTGGATCAGCATATCCATTAAAAACAGTAGAACATATTGATATTAAAGGTCGTGATACTATTTCAGGATTACCAAGAACACTAACTATTGATAGTGTTGAAATTAGAGAATCACTACAAGATGTTGTTAATCAAGTCTTGGATGTTATTCGTTTGACATTAGATCAAACTCCTGCAGAATTAGCAGCAGATATCATTGATCGTGGTATTGTAATGACAGGTGGTGGTGCACTACTTAGAGGTTTGTCCAAGTTTATTGCAAAAAATACCGGCGTTCCATCTTTTCTAGCAGATGAACCATTGACTTGTGTGGTTATGGGATGTGGTAAATTTTTAGAAAATATTAAATATTACGAAACTCCGTATTCAGTATAATTGTGCGCTTTTTTTTCATTCGTTATAAAATTCTCATCAGTGCTTGTACTTTATTATTAATTTCAGTATATTTTATGTCATCAAAAATAGATACAGATAAAATTTATTTAAGATCGCATTTTTATGGTTTTTTATTTAAATTTGAAAATTCTATTTTAGACATAAAAAATTCTCTTGTGAATGTTTTTATAAACACTAAAAATATTCGACAACTTGAAAAAGAGCTAGAAAATTCTGAACAAGAAGTTTTATATTATAAAGAATTATCTCGTTTGTATACTTATTTAAAAGAAGAAAATGATAATCTTCGTCAAATGCTCAGATTAAAACAAGAAATACAATATTCTGTACATTATAGTAAAGTTATTTTTAGAGATCCTTCATTAATGTCTGATTTTTTAGTTATTAATAAAGGTCAAAAAGATGGTCTTAAAATTAATATGCCTGTAGTATATTCATCAGAAAATACAGAAAAATTAATTTTAGTTGGTAAAACAGTTGAAGTTGGTTTGGATTATAGTAGAGTTAGAGTTATTACCGCAAAGAACTTTTTTGTGGGTGTTAAGTCCCAAGAGACGGGATATGCAGGTGTATTAAGAGGACAAGGTTCTTGGAATCAAAATCTTGCTTTGGATTATATTCCTATTGATGCTAATCCTATCTTAGGAGAAAAAATAGTAACTTCTGGTGGTAGTGATATTTATCCAGAAGGTTTGTATATAGGCGAAATTAAAGGTATAGGTCAAAATGTGATTGAAGAGTTCTTTAAAATATTATATATTGAGTCTAAATTTGAATATAGTAAAATATTAGAGGTTTTTGTGCTAGATTATGTAAATAACTACCCTGATTTTAATGAATTTAAGGATACTAATAATGGAATCTAAATATTTTTTTTCTATGTTATATCTTTTTTTAGGGATTTTTCTAGGATTAATGCAATCATTTCAAGTTATTTCTATAGGATCTGTTTCTCCTGATTTTCTCTTATTATTAACGATTGTTTATGCCTTATCAAGAGGTTCTTTTAAAGGAGAGATTTTAGGATTTTTTCTGGGATTAATCTTAGATTTAATGAGTGGTGCATTATTTGGACTTAATGCTTTTGTGTTTACTTTAGTAGGAGCGTGTGCTACTCCATTTCAAAAAATAGCAAAATTGCCAAACATTATTGTATTCATACTTTATATTATTCTTATTACTATAGTCAAATATATATTATATTATGTATTTTTTATTATATATAGAGAAACATCATTATTTGATTTCTATTTTTTCTTAAAAATACCGGGTGAAATTTTAATCAATATAATTTTTGGAAGTATATTATATATTATTTGTGCTCGTTTTGATATAAGAGAAAATTATGAATGGTTTTAACGAATCAATAATATATTGGAATAAAATTAACAATAAATATACGAAATATATAATTTATATTTAGAGAAGATATTTCAAATATAAATTATATTATACTGATTATAAACAAAAGAATACAAACATCTTAATAAACAAATAAAACCCTCGTTAGAGGGTTTTATTTTTAATATAATATATTTATAGTGTTAATAAAATACAAATAATTCCGATATTCAAAAGGTAAGATTACAATTACGAGGACTAACTTATGGCTTATGATTTTAAATCAATAGAACAAAAATGGCAAAAATATTGGTCAGATAATAATTCTTTTAAAGTTACTGAAGATCTAGCATTTCCTAAAGAAAAAAGAGCTTATTTATTAGATATGTTTCCCTATCCATCTGGAAATGGTCTACATGTGGGACATCCAGAAGGGTATACAGCTACAGATATTTATGGACGTTACTTGAGGATGAAGGGTTTTAATGTTTTACATCCTATGGGCTATGATTCTTTTGGTCTTCCAGCAGAACAGTATGCTCTCAAAACAGGGATACATCCTTTGATTTCGACAGAACAAAATATTATTAATTTTGAACGACAGATTAAAAGTCTTGGATTTGCTTATGATTGGGATAGAAAAGTTTGCACTCATAATGCTGATTATTACAAATGGACACAGTTTATTTTTTTAAAATTATTTGAAAAAGGTCTTGCTTACGAAGCTCAAATGCCAGTAAATTGGTGTGAAGAAAGTAGGACTGTCTTAGCTAATGAAGAAGTAGTCAATGGTAAATGTGAACGCACGGGTTATCCTGTAATCAAAAAAAATCTTCGTCAATGGGTACTTAAAATAACTGCTTATGCAGATAGATTGATTGAAGATTTGGATTTGTGTGATTGGCCGGATTCTATCAAATCTCTCCAAAAAAATTGGATAGGTCGCTCAAATGGTGCGGAAATTATTTTTACAGAAGAAAACTCCAATAAAACTATTACTGTTTATACAACACGACCAGATACTCTATATGGTGCTACTTATATAGTATTATCTCCTGGGCATAAATTGGTATCAATAATAACTACAGACAATCAAAAAAAATCTATTCAAGAGTATATTATAGCAACTCAATCGAAAAATGATATGGAAAGAACAGAACTTAATAAAGAAAAGTCAGGTGTTTTTACGGGTGCTTTTGCTATCAATCCTATTAATAATCAAAAAATACCTATTTGGATAGGAGATTATGTTTTGGAAACTTATGGGACAGGTGCTGTTATGGCGGTACCTGCTCATGATGAAAGAGATTATACTTTTGCAAAAAAATATGATTTACCTATTATTCCTGTGGTATCTCCTGATGGCACAAACGCACCAGATTTAACTGACAATGCCTATACTCAATATGGGTTTTCTTTTAATTCTGAAAAATTATCTGGTCTTGAAACAAAAATAATGCAACAAAAAATTATTGAAAAATTAGAAGCTCAACAAAAAGGAAAAGCCAAAGTACAGTACAAATTAAGAGATTGGATTTTTTCTAGACAGCGTTTTTGGGGAGAGCCTATCCCTTTGGTGCATTGTAGTACATGTGGAATTGTTCCCGTTCCTGAATCAGAGCTACCTGTATTATTACCTAATGTAAAAAAATTTTTCCCAGCTTCTACAGGAGAATCACCTTTGGCTGAAGTTGAGGAGTGGGTGAATACCTCTTGTCCAAAATGTGGAATAGAAGCAAAGCGTGAAACAAATACAATGCCTCAATGGGCAGGATCATGTTGGTACTATTTAAGATATATTGATCCGACCAATACTCAAGAATTTATATCTAAAGAAAAAGAAGAATATTGGATGCCTGTTAATCTTTATGTAGGTGGGCAAGAACATGCAGTACTCCATCTATTATATGCACGATTTTGGCATAAAGTATTATTTGACTGTGGTTTGGTTTCTACAAAAGAACCTTTCCATAAACTTGTAAATCAAGGAATGATTCTTGGTGAAAATAACGAAAAAATGAGTAAATCTCGTGGTAATGTTGTAAATCCAGATGATGTCGTAGCAGAATTTGGTGCGGATAGTTTACGCCTTTATGAAATGTTTATGGGACCTTTAGAAATGGGAAAACCTTGGTCTATGAATGGAATAAAAGGTATTAAAAAATTTTTAGATAGAGTTTGGCGATTATTTGAAGATCATGAAATTCTTTCTATACCAATGTCTCCAGAATTATTAAAATTAACTCATAAAACTATTAAAAAAGTATCTCATGATATTGAAACTATTAATCAATTTAATACAGCTATTTCAGCAATGATGATTTTGGTTAATGAGCTAACAACAAAAAAAGAAATTTCGAGAGATTGTTTAGAAATTTTAGCAAAATTATTAGCGCCTTTTGCTCCTCATATGGGAGAAGAATTGTGGGAAATACTAGGCCATCCACCTTTAATTGCAAATCAAAAATATCCAGAATATGATGAATTATTAACTATTGATGATGAGATTGAATTTGTTATTCAAATTAATGGTAAAAGTCGAGATAAGATTATTGTTGCTAAAAATCTTTCAAAAGAAGAGTTAGAAAAAAAAGGTTTAGAATTAGTAAAAGATAGAATACAAGGTAAAGAAATTATTAAATGTATAGTTGTTCCTAATAAATTATTAAATGTTGTGGTAAAATAATATGATAAAAAATAGCATTCTAGGATTCTTTTTTGTTTTAACTCTTATTAGTGTACCAAATTTTTCTCAAACACTAGATCAACAATTGAGAAAAGCACAATCTGTAGGTCAAGTTACTGAAGAAGAAGTTAAAAAAATAATCGAAGCTGCTAGAAATCCTATAACTATGTCTAATATAAATACAAAACAATTTTTTAAAACAGCTCCGGAAGGAATTAGCTCTCTATTTTCTATACCGGAATTAATAGAAGAAGTTAAAATGGGTTTTCTTACTGTTTTTTATCCTAAAGGTTATGGAAAAAATCCTCTCCATTATGGTATTTGGAATGCAATTCCTTTTGTGGTTTTTGATAATAATACTTTAGAATTAAGATTTGGATTGATTTTTGAACATAGACAAGTGGGTTTTGTTCCTGATAATTGGGTAAGCACTTCTATTACTGGTAAAGGTTTTCCTGAAATTAATTTTCTTATTCCGGATTCTAAAACTTTTTTAAGTTTTGCTCATGGTAGTTCGCAATGGCGTTCTACAGTTTTATTAACAGATGCTCAAATAAAAAATTTGGAATTATACACTAAAGATAATGTTAGCCAAGATCCTACAGCTAATATTTTCACTGTTAGTCATCGCTTTGTTGATAGTAGTTCACGACCTTATCTTATTGGAGTAAAGCATAAATATTTTTTTAAGATGATGTTAGAAATGTATAAATATATTGCTAAAAATCCTACAATAAAAACATTTAAAGGTTCGGATGAATTTCCAGCTGGAGCGTTTTTTGATGAATTATCAATTAAAAATGTAATAACACAAGAAAAAGAAATTGTTGAATCTGTCATTGAAAATGAAGGCGGAGACGAAGGATATGAAGAAGGCGGAGACGAAGGATATGAAGAAGGCGGAGATGAAGGATATGAAGAAGGCGGAGATGAAGGATATGAAGAAGGCGGAGATGAAGGATATGAAGAAGGCGGAGATGAAGGATATGAAGAAGGCGGAGATGAAGGATATGAAGAAGGCGGA